>JAQBTG010000010.1 GCA_027624955.1 Pseudomonadota bacterium | reverse complement strand
GGCCTGGCGTCCCGGGCGGGCAGGCAAGATAGCCAAATTTCTCGCGCATTTGCTGCTGCTCTTTCCGTTTGAGGAGAATTATTTTGAGGGAACCGGTCTGCAAACGACGATTGTCGGCCATCCCCTGGCCGAGGGCTTTATTGGCGATGCCGATGGCGCAGCATTTCGCCGCGAGCATGGCATTCCGGCTAGTGAATCATTGCTCGCGATCCTTCCTGGTAGCCGGCATTCAGAGGTCTCACGGCATTTGCCGATTTTCGGCGAAACAGTAAATTCTCTGGCGGCGCGTAAGACGCTCGATTGGGCCGTCGTCCCGGCGGTACCGGCATTGCGTAAGGAGATCGCAGCGGCCGTGGAAAGTTGGAACGTTAAAGTGGTGATCATCGACGGTAGTGAGCGAGACGCCAAATACGCCGCGCTAGCCGCCAGCAACGCCGCGCTGACATCATCAGGCACGGCAACTCTCGAGCTGGCGATCGCCGGGGTGCCAATGGTAGTTACCTATCGCGCCAACCCGGTCACCGTTGCGTTGGCGCGGAAGGTCGTGCATGTGCAGCACATCGCATTGGCCAACATTGTGGCGGGACGCCGCGCAGCCCCCGAGTTTCTGCAAGAGGCATGCACGCCAAGTCAGCTCGTGCCAGCGGTCGAGAACATATTGCTTGACCCTGCAGCTCGAGCTGATCAAATCGAATGCTTCCGCATCGTTTCGCGGCAATTGGGAATCGGCGGAATTGCGCCGAGCGAATTGGCGGCGAAAGCCGTATTGGCTGTCGTCAAAACACACTAGCGAAAATGGAGAAATAAAAATGAGTGAGACTGGTTCCGCAGCCCAAATACTTCACACCATGATCCGGGTGAAGGATCTCGACAAGTCGGTCGAATTTTATACCGGATTGCTTGGCATGAAGCTGCTCAGCCGAAACGACTATCCAGGTGGAAAATTCACGTTGGCCTTCGTCGGCTATGGCGACGCAAGTTCAAGCGCCGTAATCGAATTGACCTATAATTGGGACCAGGAACGGGCTTATGATCTCGGCAACGGATTTGGCCATGTCGCCATTGGCGTGCCTGACATTTACGGTACCTGCGAGAAGCTCGAAGCCGCGGGCGCTAACATTCCTCGGCCGCCGGGGCCGATGATGCACGGCACTACAGTCATCGCGTTTGTTGATGATCCGGACGGCTACAAAATTGAGCTGATCGAGAAAAAATAAAGGCGCCGCGATGAGCACCTATTCTGGCTAAAGCAACAGCGTAACGGCTACAAAGGCAAAGCTGCCGATTCCCATGCCCAAAAGTGCCCATCCGCGCGCGCCGCGCCATGCCGGCGGCTTATTGTCGTTTGCCGGCCAGGCGTCCCTGGGATAGCGCGTCGGACCTGATTCAATTGCCTTGCTTTGCCGTCCGCGAAATCCGCCTGACCCAGCGGGTCTACGATGCCGGTCTCCCGGCGCACGCTCAAGCATGTTATTCACCGCTGATCGACGGCGATGTAGCCACGCTGTTTTTCGCCGGTATAAAGCTGGCGCGGCCGGCCAATTTTTTGATGTGGATCTTCAATCATCTCGTTCCATTGCGCGATCCACCCCACGGTGCGCGCCAAGGCGAAAATCACCGTGAACAGGTGAGACGGAATGCCAAGAGCCTGTAGGATGATGCCGGAATAGAAATCCACATTGGGATATAACTTGCGCTCGATGAAATACTCATCTTCCAGCGCGATCCGCTCCATTTCCCGTGCGATGTTAAGCATTTCATTGTCCAGGCCTAAATCGTCCAGCACCTCATGGCAGGTTTTGTGCAGCACTTTCGCGCGCGGATCATAATTTTTGTAAACCCGATGACCGAAACCCATCAGGCGGAAGGAGTCTTCCTTGTCCTTGGCTTTGGCAACGAATTCGGGGATACGATCCACGGTGCCGATTTCGTCAAGCATATGGACGACGGCTTCATTGGCGCCGCCATGTGCCGGGCCCCACAGGGTCGCAATTCCGGCGGCGATGCAAGCATAAGGATTGGCGCCCGACGATCCGGCGAGGCGGACCGTCGAGGTCGAGGCATTCTGTTCGTGATCCGCATGCAGGATCAATATCCGATCCATCGCCTTCGCCAATACCGGGTTGATTTCATAATCCTGGCACGGCACCGCAAACAGCATATGGAGAAAATTTTCGGAATAATTCAGATCGTTGCGCGGATACACGAAAGGCTGGCCGATGGCATATTTATGGGCCATCGCCGCGATCGTCGGCATCTTCGCGATGAGGCGGTGTGACGCAATCATCCGTTGGCGCGGGTCCTCAATATCGGTGGTATCGTGATAAAACGCCGCCAAGGCGCCGACGACGCCGATCATCACGGCCATCGGGTGGGAATCACGTCGGAAACCCCGAAACAGGTAATTAATCTGTTCATGCACCATTGTGTGCTGGGTAATGGTGTCGTCGAAACTCTGTTTCTGATGAGCATTCGGAAGCTCACCATAAAGCAGTAGATATGCGACTTCGAGAAAATCGCTGTTCTCGGCAAGATCGTCGATGGCATAGCCGCGATGGAGAAGCGTTCCCTCGTCGCCGTCGATATAGGTAATCTTGGATTCGCACGAACCAGTAGAGGTAAAGCCCGGGTCGTAAGTGAATTTGCCGGTTCCGCTGTATAGGTTGCGGACATCGATCACTTTCGGTCCCAAACTTCCTGTAATAACGGGAAGCTCGATGGTTTGACCGGTCGCGTTGTCTGTCAAAGAGAAGGTTGCGTTGTCGGAGGACAAACCTTTCTGCGCATCGGCGGTCATAAATATTCCTTATCGTAGATATGGACAGCAAGCGTTCTCGGGCGAATTCGGCGTGCGAAGACCCACTTGGCCCAGGCCCACAATCATAGGCCTGAAGGCAGTATTTATCAATTCTAAAGGCCGGCTAGGGCGCTTGCGCGGCAACGTCACTCAACCGCCCGAGAGATTCCTCTCGCCCAAGAGATATCATTACATCGAAAATGCCGGGAGATACCGTTTTCCCGGTCAATCCTGCTCGTAATGGCTGTGCCACATCACCCATTTTCAATGAATGGCTGTCAATAAAGCCGCGCACCGCTGATTCCAGAGATTCCGTGCTCCATTCGTCCAGCGCTTCCAATTCGGTCAACAATTCCGCCACCATTATTCGTGTGGCCGGCGTGATGATTTTTGCAGCTTTTTGATTAAAAGACAAAGGGCGCTGAACAAACAAAAACAGTGCGTTTTCAGCTATTTCAACGAGATTGTTTGCCCTTGTCTTGAGGCTCGGCAACAAGGATTCGAGACGCAGGAGCAGAGCCGGATCCGGCGCCTTTTCAAGCAAATCCGCTATGCGCGGCTCGAGCAGAGAAAGCAGCCTGCTGTCATCCGCTTGGCGGATGTAATGGCCGTTGAGACTGTTCAACCTCTCCATGTCGAAGCGCGCCGGCGAACGGCCGATTGACGCCAGCTCAAACCACTCCATAGCCTGCTCGCGCGAGATTATTTCGTCATCGCCATGACTCCATCCTAAGCGCAGAAGGTAGTTGCACATGGCTTCGGCAAGAACGCCCATTTCGGCATAGGCAGCGACCGCAAGCGCGCCGTGGCGCTTCGATAGCTTGGCACCATCGGCACCGTGAATGAGGGGTATGTGCGCATATTGAGGCGGTTGCCAGCCAAGCGCGAAAAAGAGCTGTGTTTGGCGCGCGGCATTTGTCAGATGATCGTCGCCACGTATAGCGTGGGTCACGCCCATGTCGTGATCATCTGCGACGACGGAAAGCATATAGGTCGGCGTGTCGTCTGAGCGCAGAAGGATCATGTCATCGAGCTGTGCATTGGCGACGCGCACGGCGCCCTGCACCAAATCTTCGATAACCGTTTCACCTTCGGTCGGCGCCCTGAAACGGATAACCGGCGCGATGCCCGCTGGCGCCTCGGCGGGGTCGCGGTCGCGCCAGCGCCGGTCGTAAAGCATGCGCCGGCCTTCCGCGCGCGCCTGCTCGCGCATTTCGGTTAATTCTTCCGGCGTGCACCAGCAGCGATATGCATTTCCAGTCTTAATTAACTGATGTGCAAGCTCCGCGTGCCGCCCGGCGCCTGTGGATTGGAATACCACTTTGTCGTCATGCGCTAGGCCCAGCCAGTCAAGGCCATCGAAAATGGCCTGAACGGCGTCTTCGGTCGAGCGAACGCGATCTGTGTCTTCGATACGAAGCAGAAACTTGCCGTTGGTATGGCGCGCATAGAGCCAATTGAACAACGCAGTTCTGGCGCCGCCGACATGAAGAAATCCAGTTGGCGACGGAGCGAATCTTGTAACGACGGTCATGCTTTCTTGGCCACCATTCAAAGGCTACTGTTGTGATGCTTCGCGCGTCCGGCATGTAGCATATTCCGTCCGGGATAGGGAAATTACTGCCCGCTATTTGTGGCCGGGCGCAACGAGTTGATACAGCAATAAAACGGGGGTGCTTCATGCGTCTCGCGGTGGCTAGCGGTCTGGATTCTCTGAGCCATGCGCTCGGCCGGACGAAGGAGCGATTAGCCGCTGCGCTTTTGTATTCCGAGCGTGAACGCTGGTTACTGTGGGCGCCCGTCGCTTTAGCCTTCGGCGTTGCCGGGTATTTTTTGCTCCCTATCGAGCCGCCTCTTTGGGCCGGGCCGGCATGGGCTGCCATTTTCTTCGGCCTCGCTTTCTGCTCTCGGCAACGCACCTGGCTGGCTTTGTTTTTCCTTGGACTCGCCATAGCGGGTTGTGGCTTAGCGGCCGGTCAGGTCAGAACAATGATCGTCGCTGCGCCGATCTTGAAAGAGAAAATTGGCCCGGTTGAAGTGCATGGTCGCTTAATTGATGCCGGAATCGGCGACGGTCAACAACGTTATGTTCTAGACAATTTGACGATACGAGACGTTCCGGCTGTTGAAACACCGTTGCGCGCCCGCATTACCGTTCATGTTCCATCCCTCGGCAATAAAGACGGCGCATCGTCGCGCCCTACGCCCGGTGATTATGTTCGCCTCACCGCGTCGCTACAGCCACCGCCCGAGCCAGTTGCTCCCGGTGCCTGGGATTTTGGCCGGCAATCTTGGTTTCAAGGAGTTGGCGCAGTCGGGTTTTCCTACGGCGCGGCGGAACTTCTCGATGATGCGAGTCAGCCACCGCACCGCGGCGTATCCGTTTGGCTGCGCGGTTTGCGGTATCGGATATCGTCCCGCATCGTCGCCGTTTTGGAAGATCGCGGCGGTGGGCTAGCAACGGCGCTGTTGACCGGCGACCGGAGCGCAATTCCAAAATCTACATTGGACAACATGCGAGCTTCGGGGCTCGCGCATCTTTTGGCGATTTCCGGACTACATATCGGGTTGGTCGCGGGCATCATATTTGTTGTCGTTCGAATAGGTCTGGCGGCAATCGAGCCATTGGCCTTGCGCTATCCGATAAAAAAGTGGGCTGCGCTGACGGCTCTGCTTGGCTCACTGTGCTATTTGCTTCTTTCCGGCGCCAGCATACCGACCCAACGCGCTTTCATGATGACCAGTCTCGTACTGCTCGCGATAATTCTGGACCGCACGTCGCTGTCGATGCGCTTGATCGCTCTTGCCGCCTTCATTCTGCTTCTCTTCAGACCGGAGAGTTTGATGGGGCCGAGTTTCCAAATGTCATTCGCGGCAGCAGCCACACTGGTCGCTGCCTATGAATTTTTGCGCCGGCCACTGGCTAGTCTCGCTTCAGGCGCGAGCCTGAAACTTCGACCGCTGCTTTATCTCCTCGGCATCGCTGTAACCTCTATTGTCGCCGGCGGCGCGACCGCGCCGTTCGCGATTTACCATTTTAACCGCTTCGCCGAATATGGTTTGTTGGCCAACCTTGCTGCAGTGCCACTGACCGGGCTATGGGTGATGCCCTGGGGTCTGTTGGCGTTGCTTCTGATGCCGTTCGGTCTCGAAAAATTAGCGCTTGAGCCCATGGGCTTGGGATTGCAAGCGATGGATTGGATTGCCGGGAGTGTCGCCGGCATGCCGGGATCGGTCATTCACGCCGGTGCCATGCCACCGCTGGCGCTCGCCTTGATCGTGCTGGGCGGTGTTTGGCTTTGTATTTGGCGGCGGCCGTGGCGCTTGGCCGGGTTCCTACTTGTCATACCCGGCCTTGTCCTCATGCTGACTCACCGCTCGCCCGATATTTTGATCGACGGCGATGGCCGGTTGATCGCGACACGGGACGAAAGCGGTGAGATTTGGCTTTCATCGCTGCGCCGGGCGCAATTTGCTGGCGATATTTGGTTGCGCCGGGCGGGCCAAGAAAAATCATCGGAGTGGCCTTGGCGCGAAGGCGCCCCAGCTCCGGAAGGGTTGCGCTGCGATTCCCTCGGATGTTTACAGGAAATTGCCGGACAGAAGATCGCCTTCGTCCGTGACGCACGCGCGCTACCAGAAGATTGTGCTGAGGCAAACCTGGTGATCAGCTTGGTTCCGGTAAGAATACTCTGCGCTGCGCCGCATACTGTGATTGACCGTTTTGATCTGTGGCGGCACGGTGCCCATGCAATCTGGTTGGAAGTTGGGGGCGCCCGCGTTCGCACGGTCGCCGAGGCGCGGGGCGACAGGCCGTGGGTGCGGCGCCGGCAAACTGAGAAAAATTAAAACAATCGGCCGGGCAGCAGTCTCAGTAACTACGTATGATTCCGGCTAGCCGGCCCTGCACACGCACGCGCCCGGGGCCAAATATCCTCGTCTCGTAGGACATGTTTGCCGGTTCAAGCGCAATGGACTCGCCCTTGCGCCTGAGGCGCTTCAGCGTGACCTCTGACTCATCCACGAGGGCAACCACAATGGTCCCATTTTCTGCGCTTTCGCAGCGTTCGATGACGGCCGTATCGCCATCGAGAATGCCGGCCTCAATCATGGAATCGCCGTCGATTTCAAGCGCGTAATGGTCCCCTTTGCCCAACATGCTGGCAGGGATGCTGATCGTATTTGATTCATCGCGCAGCGCTTCGATCGGCATGCCCGCAGCGATACGCCCATAAAGAGGCAACAACACACTCTCTGAGGATTCGATTGCGCGATTGTTCCGGTTTTGGCTGAAGTCGCCTTCGATGACGCTGGGATGGAAGCCTCTACCCACCGGTTCGGCGACTTCGGCGCGATGCGACGACGGCAGCTTGGTAATTTCCAAGGCCCGCGCACGGTGCGGCAGACGGCGCAGGAAACCACGTTCCTCTAGCGCCGTAACAAGCCGATGAATTCCAGATTTTGACTTGAGATTTACCGCCATTTTCATCTCTTCGAATGACGGAGCCGTACCGTGATTTTTCAAGTGTTCATCGATGAAGAGCAGTAGTTCAAGCTGTTTTTTGGTCAGCACGCCCGGCCCTCCACAAAATGAACAAAATAGAAACGATGAGTTATGTTCTAGTTTGGTTCTTTTTGGCTGTCAAGAAATTATCGGAGAGTTTCTGGCCCGAGGCGGTGATTTCTATATTAGCGGAATATCCGAAGAAAACGGGATGACCTTGACTACATCGCCTGCCACAACGGCGGGGTCGAATGGTGGACGCACAATAAGCGCCTCTGATTGGGCCAAGAGAGAAATCATCGAACTGTCCTGACGATCAAACGGCGAGACAGAAAGTTCGCCGTCTGGTGTCGTCTGCAATGTCGCCCTCAAATAATCCTGCCGTTCATCATTGGCCGCCAAATCGCGATCAATCCGTACCGGCCATTCTGGCGATGCCTGGGCTGCGAGGCCGAGCATGCGGAACATCGCCGGGCGCAAAAAAATAAGCGCGCAGACGAGCGCCGAAACCGGATTTCCGGGCAAACCCAGCACGCGCGTATCGCCGATCGAGCCAAAGATAAGGGGCTTGCCGGGGCGCATGGCAATCTTCCAAAAATCTAGTTCAAGTCCGATCTCACCCAACACGCTTTGCACCAGATCATGATCGCCCACCGAGGCGCCGCCCGTAGTCACCAATATGTCCGCGCCCCTTGCTCCGGCCGCCATCGCCTTCAGTCCTTGCCGGTCATCCGGGGCGATACCGAGGCTGAGCGGCTCACCGCCATAGTTCCGTACGGCGGCTGCAAGCGCGTGAGAGTTTGAGCTGACGATCTGGTTGGGCCCGATCGGCTCGCCAGGCATCACGATTTCATCGCCGGTCGCCAGGATCGCCACGCGCGGCTTGCGCCGAACTGCGAGCGAAGGATGATTCATGGCTGCGGCATAGCCGATGGCACGAGGTGTCAGGTGCTGCCCAGCCTTGAGGCCGATGTCGCCGGCGCTAAAATCCAGGCCGGCAGGGCGGATAAACTGCGCTTTGCGTGCCGCTTTCAAAACCGTGATCTGCTGTCCGTCAGCCTCGGTATTTTCCTGAATGACGATCGTGTCAGCGCCGTTTGGCATGCGTGAGCCGGTAAAAATGCGCACCGTCTCGCCCGGCCCGACGGTTCCTTCGAACTGTTGCCCGGCAGGTACGTCGCCAATTTGCCTAATTGTTACGGGCGCATGCGTCACGTCTTCACTCCGCACCGCGTACCCGTCCATAGCCGAAACATCGAACGGTGGCTGCGTCGTTCGCGCCACTACATCTTCCGCCAGAACGCGGCCAACCGCTTCGCCCAGCCATACAGTTTCGGCGGCCAAGGGCTCGAATGCACCAGTAATTCGTGAAATGGCCTCGCCAACGGATATCATTCGGGCGTCGTCCTAATGCCAGGGAAGTTCAGTCTTGGACAAAGTCGCCGGATTTGCCGCCGGCCTTGTATGTCAGCCGCAAGTCCGTAATGCGCATCCCGCGATCGACGGATTTGCACATGTCGTAGACCGTCAGCGCCGCCACGGAAGCGGCGGTCAGCGCTTCCATTTCAACACCGGTGCGTGATTTAACGCGGCAGGTGGCAGAGATATCAACGGCGTTTCGTTCGCTGTCACAAACGAGGTCCACCTCAACCGCGTCCAGCCCAAGCGGATGGCAGAGCGGGATCAGATCAGATGTGCGTTTGGCCGCCATGATTCCGGCGAGCCGTCCAACCTGAAGCACATCGCCCTTCTTGACGCCACCGGTGCGGATTAATTGCAGCGTTTCAGGTTGCATAAGAACGCTGGCCTGGGCGGTAGCACTACGTTCAGTGATTGCTTTCCCCGAGACGTCGACCATGCGGGCGCGGCCGTCATCGTCGAAATGGGTGAATGAGGACATGCTCAGACCCTTCCTTCCACGCCGCTCTCGCCGGTGAGCAGGAGTCTGGTGGCTAAGGCCACGTCGGCCTGGCGCATTAGCGATTCGCCGACCAAAAAGCGTGTCACGCCAAGTTTGGCCATGCGCTTCAAATCGGCATGAGAGTTGAGGCCGCTTTCGCACACCACGTCGCATCCAGCGGGAACGCCGGGCAACAATTGTTCGGTCGTAGCGAGGTCCACTGCGAGAGTTTTGAGATTTCGATTGTTGATGCCGATCAGTGCCGCGCCGAGTTCAGCAGCGCGCGCCAGTTCCGCGGCGTCATGGACTTCCACCAACACGTCCATGCCTAAGGTCTCCGCAGTGGATTTCAATTCCGCCGCCTGGCTGTTTGAAAGCGCCGCCATGATGAGCAGGATACAGTCGGAGCCAAGCGCCCGCGCTTCGACAATCTGATACGGGTCCAACATGAAATCCTTGCGCAACACCGGGATCACCACCGCGGCGCGAGCCTGGGTGAGGAATATATCCTCGCCATCGAAATAGGGTTTGTCGGTCAGCACCGAAAGACAGCAGGCGTCACCGGATTCGTACGCGCGAGCCAATGTCTTCGGATCGAAGTCAGATCGGATAAGCCCCTTACTGGGAGAGGCTTTCTTCAACTCAGCGATAAGCGCCAATCCGCCATTCTTCGACGCCCGGGTCAGTGCCGCGGCAAACCCTCGCGGCGCAGCGGCGGCTTTGGCGGCGGTCTCCAGCACGCCGAGCGATTGTTGCTGTTTACAGCGCGCTATATGCTCGCGCTTGTCGGCGCATATTTGGGCGAGAATATCGCTCATGCCGCACGGTTAGTAATCGCGACCAGCTCATTCAGGGTCGCACGTGCGGCGCCTGAATCGACGGTTTCAGCCGCCGCCGCGATGCCGTCGCGCAATGTCTCCACCCGTCCGGCCACGATTAAGGCGGCCGCCGTATTGAGGAGCACGATATCGCGGATTGGCCCGGATACGCCATCCAGAACCGCCACCATGGTCCGGGCATTTTCGTCGCTGTCGCCGCCTTTGATGGCGTCTAGGGATACGCGGGCCAGCCCGGCTTCTTCAGGCGTCACTTCAAAGCGCCGCAATTCCCCGTCGCGCAATTCCACGACATCGCTGGGACCGGTGGTGGTGAGCTCATCGGTGCCGTCGGAACCATGCACGACCCACACTCGCTCGGAGCCCAAATTGCGCAGCACTTCGGCCATAGGCTCCGCCCAGACTCCGTCAAACACGCCGATGAGTTGGCGCTTCGCGCCCGCCGGGTTCGACAGGGGTCCCAATAAATTGAAAATGGTGCGGGTTCCCAATTCGACCCGCGTCGGCGCCACATGGCGCATCGCTCCATGATGCCGTGGCGCCATCAGAAATCCGATATTCGCCTGCCACAACGATTCCTGCACCAGCGACATGTCAGCCTCGATATTGACGCCGAGCGACGTCAGAACATCGGCCGAGCCGGACTTGGATGAAAGTGCGCGATTGCCGTGTTTTGCGACCGGTACGCCGCATGCGGCGGCAACGATCGCGGCTCCCGTGGAAACATTGAACGTGCCTTTGGCATCACCGCCAGTGCCACAGGTGTCGATCGCGCCTTCAGGTGCGTCAATCGCCACTGCGCGCGCGCGCATGGCCTTGGCGCCGCCGGTGATCTCATCCACGGTTTCGCCGCGCACGCGCAACGCCATTAACAAGCCGCCCATTTGCGCCGGCGTTGCCTCGCCCGTCATCATGATATCGAAGGCGCGCTCCGCCTGTTCCACACTGAGTGAATTTCCGGCGGCAACGTGGGCGATAAGCGCGCGAATATCTTCCATGCTCGCGTTCACGCTGCGCCGCTGCCTGTCACGATATCGAGAAAATTTTTCAATAATTCATGCCCTTGATCTGAGGCAATGCTTTCCGGGTGAAATTGGACGCCATGCACCGGGTAGTCGCGGTGCGATAGCCCCATCACCACACCGTCGTCGGTTTGGGCGGTAACTTCAAGGCACCCTGGCAGCGTATTTCGCTCAACCATCAAGGAATGATAGCGCGTGGCGGTGAAGGGCGTTGGCAATCCCTGAAACAGACCATGTTCTTCGTGGTAGATGTCGCTCGTCTTGCCATGCATCAGGCTGGTTGCCCGTACAACTTTACCGCCGAACGCTTGTCCGATCGCCTGATGGCCAAGGCAAACACCCAATAACGGAATGCTGCCGGCACTCTTCTTGATCAGCTCAAGGCAAATTCCTGCTTGGTTCGGATCGCGGGGTCCGGGAGACAAGACGATGCCATCCGGCCTCAACGCCAGCGCCTCGTCGGCGCTGATCGCGTCGTTGCGATAAATAGTCACTTCCGCCCCCAACTCGCCTAAATAGTGGACGAGGTTGAAGGTAAAGCTGTCGTAATTGTCGATTAAGAGCAACATATCAATATGTTATAGCGTCCTTTTTGTAAAATGCATCAGCCGTTTACGGGCGCCTAGCGTGGGCGCAATCTGCGGCCAACCTGACCATTGACCTTCCGGCAACTGGAAGGACCATATACTACTTATGAGCACCCTGTTTTCCGGCAGGCTTTATACGCCACTGTCTTCCCAGTTTGAACACCGCATATGAATACAAACACACCAACCCACGCGCACTCATGTTGCGAACCTGGCGATGCGCCAAGAACATCGCCGGCAGACCCCGGCGAAAAATATACCTGTCCGATGTGTCCGGGAATAGAGAGCGCGCGGCCGAGCATTTGCCCCAGTTGCGGCATGGCGTTGGAGGCAAGCTATGTGCCTCTCCGCGAGACCAAATACATCTGCCCGATGCACCCGGAAGTCGAGGCCAAAGAGCCCGGCGACTGCCCGATTTGCGGGATGCCGCTGGAGCCACAAACAATCCAATTGGATGCGGCGGAAGACCCGGAACTGATCAGCATGCGCCGGCGCCTGTGGTTTGGCAGCGCACTTGCCCTGCCGCTGCTGTTTATCGCAATGTCTGAAATGGTACCGGGCGAACCGTTGCAGCAAATCGCCTCAGTGCGGCTGTGGACCTGGATTCAGCTGGTTCTGGCAGCGCCGATCGTGCTGTGGGGTGGTTGGCCATTTTTCGAGCGCGGCTGGCGATCGGTGACCAGCGGCAATCTCAACATGTTCACCTTAATTGCGCTCGGCACCGGCGTCGCATTCGTCTACAGCATTGTCGCGACCGCAGTGCCGCACATATTTCCCTCGGCGTTCCGCTCGGCGGCGGGGAACGTTCCGGTATATTTCGAAGCCGCGGGTGTCATCATCGTTCTGGTCATTCTCGGCCAGGTGTTGGAATTGCGCGCCCGCGCGCGGACCGGAGCGGCGATTCAAGCGCTGCTGGATCTCGCCCCGGCAGTGGCGCGAATCGTCCGCGCGAACGGCTCGGAAAACGACATCGCGCTGGCGGCAGTCAAGGTCGGAGACCGCTTACGTGTGCGCCCCGGCGAAAAGGTGCCGGTTGACGGCGTGGTCCTCGAGGGCGGCAGCGCCATAGATGAATCGATGATGACCGGCGAATCGCTGCCTGTTGAAAAAACCGCGGGCGACGCCGTCACCGGCGGCACGATGAATTCGAGCGGCGCGTTCATTATGCAGGCCGAACATGTCGGCGAGGAAACGCTCTTGTTCCGCATTGTACAGATGGTCAGCGAAGCCAGGCGCAGCCGGGCGCCGATCCAGCGCAGCGCCGACCGGGTCGCCGCGGTGTTCGTTCCGGTCGTTCTCGCCGTGGCGCTGGCAACCGCCGTGGTCTGGGGGATATTTGGGCCGGCGCCAAGCCTGGGATACGCCCTCGTCAATGCGGTCGCCGTTTTGATCATCGCCTGTCCGTGCGCGCTTGGCCTGGCGACGCCGATGTCGATCATGGTGGGCATCGGGCGCGGCGCACAAGTAGGCGTCTTAATCCGCAATGCCGAAGCGCTGGAGCTGTTTGAAAAAATCGATACGCTTGTGGTCGATAAAACCGGGACTCTGACAGAAGGCAAGCCCAGGGTGGCGGCGATCGAGGTGCTTTCAGGTCATCGGGAAGACGACATACTCCGCTTGGCCGCAGGCTTGGAGCGCGCCAGTGAGCACCCCTTGGCGCGCGCGATCATGGATGCTGCAGCCGAGAAATCGCTCGGCATAAGCGAGGCGAACGCGTTCCAGGCCGAAATCGGCCGTGGCGTGACGGGACAGGTCAAAGGCGTCGTGGTGAATCTTGGCAATGCCCGCCTGTTCTCAGAAAAAAATATCGATATCGGCCAGCTCGAAGTTTTTGCCGAGCCGCACCGCGCGGCCGGCCGCACGGTCATGTTCGTCGCCTTAGACGGCGCCGCCGCCGGTCTTATTGCGGTGGAGGACAGGATCAAGGAGTCATCATATGAGGCCATGCGCCGGCTGCACGCCGACGGCGTGCGCGTCGTCATGCTGTCCGGCGATAATCTCGCAACCGCAAATTCGGTTGCCGCGGCGCTCGGGATCGACGAGGTCCAGGCCGAAGTGCTGCCGGCGCAAAAGCAGGAGGTGGTGCAAAAACTGCGCGCCGAGGGGCGGATTGTCGCCATGGCCGGCGACGGCGTCAACGATGCGCCCGCCCTGGCAGCGGCGCATATTGGCATCGCCATGGGAACTGGCACTGATGTCGCCATCGAAGCGGCGGCGATAACTTTGTTGCGCGGCGATTTGGGCGGCATCGCCCGGGCGCGTCAGCTCAGCCGGGCGACGATGCGTAATATTCGCCAGAATCTGTTTTTCGCCTTCGCCTATAATTTTCTCGGTATTCCCATCGCGGCCGGCGTTTTGTTTCTGCCCTTCGGACTCTTGCTCAATCCCATGATTGCCAGCGTCGCCATGAGTCTTAGTTCGGTATCCGTCATATCCAATGCGCTGCGTCTCCGCGCGGCTAGGCTGTAGGCGCATGAGCCGACGCGCTACCTATCAACGTATCGCCAGATGGTACGATCTGCTCGACGCACCGTTTGAGCGCAAACGCTATCAACCGATACGGCCGCTTCTCTTTGCCGGTCTGTCCGGGCGCATCCTGGATGCCGGTGTCGGTACGGGGCGCAATATCCCGTTTTATCCGCAAGACAGCGACATGGTGGGAATTGACCTCAGCCCCGCGATGCTGGCACGCGCCAGCAGTCGGCGCGACGAAGAGGGCCGCGATGTGGCACTGGTCGAAATGGATGTCATGCACACATCCTTTGAGGACAACAGTTTCGACGCCGTGGTTTCGACTTTCCTGTTTTGCGTGCTCGCGGGAGAGCATCAATTGCCGGCGCTGAAGGAATTGGCGCGTATCTGCAAGCCCGATGGAGAAATCCGTCTTCTCGAATACAGCTATTCAAGAAACCCCATGAAGCGTTTCATCATGCGCCTGTGGGCGCCCTGGGTGCGCTTCGCCTATGGAGCCGCCTTCGACCGCAACACCCATCTCTATCTCGAAGAGGCTGGATTTGAAGAAGTCGAAAACCACTTTCTGGTTGACGATATTATCCGCCTCATTGTCGCTCGACCAGCAAACCGCCCGCCAAAAGCCTCCCAGTAGTGAGCGCCTGACTATTGCTTTATACTTGAGCCCCGCGTTGAAATTCTGTGGTGAATCCGATGAGAAATGATGATGCCGTATTGCGGCTGCACGCCTCTGACAATGTTGTTGTCAGCAAGGGCGATATGCAGGCCGGCACCGAATTGCCGGAAAACGGTATAATTCTGTATGTGACGGACGCTATTCCGTTTGGCCACAAAATCGCCACCGCCGACATCGCCAAGGATGAGGCAGTGCGGAAATATGGCCAGACTATCGGCTTCGCTACCTGTGATATTGCGCCCGGACAGCATGTCCATGATCACAATCTCGTTTTTGCAGAGTTCGCCCGCGACTATGAATTCGGCGTGGATGCTAAGCCCACTAAATTTATCCCTGAGGGCGAGCGCGCCACGTTCCAAGGTATCGTTCGCGCCGATGGCCGCGTCGCGACGCGCAATTATCTTGCCGTCATTACCAGCGTAAACTGCTCGGCCACGGTCGCACGCTATATAGCCGACCATTTTCGCGGCCCCGCTCTGGATCAGTGGCCAAATGTCGATGGCGTGATCGCGCTGAGCCATGGCTCCGGGTGTGGCACCGCTTCTCACGGCGAAGGCTGGGACTATTTGCGCCGCTGTATCGCCGGATATTCCGTACACCCGAATATCGCTGGCACCCTTTTGTTGGGCTTAGGCTGCGAAATCAATCAGGTCGATAGCCTGGTGGACGATCTCGGGCTTGCAACGGGAGAGACGCTGCACACCAAAACGATACAGGCCATGGGTGGCACCAATGCTTCGGTGCGCGAGGGAATCGCTTGCATCGAAGCTATGCTACCGGCGGCCGATGCGGCAAAACGTGAGACCGTCTCGGCTAGCCATATTACGCTTGGCATGGAGTGCGGCGGCTCCGATGCGTTTTCGGGTGTCACCGCGAATCCGGCCTTGGGTGCCGCCGCCGACCTTTTGGTGCGCAATGGCGGCACGGCGATTCTTGGCGAAACGCCCGAAATATATGGCGCAGAACACCTCCTTATCCGACGCGCCGAATCGGAATCCGTCGGCCGCAAACTGTTGGAGCGTATTGCCTGGTGGGAAGACTACACAAAGAAAAACGGAGCCGTTGTCGACAACAACCCGACGCCGGGCAACAAAGCGGGTGGACTCACCACAATTTTGGAAAAATCACTTGGCGCCGCTGCGAAGGGCGGCACCAGCAATTTGGTCGAGGTTTATCGGTATGCCGAAGCCGTCCGGTCGAAGGGGTTCGTCTTTATGGACACACCGGGCTACGACCCAGTATCCGTCACAGGCATGGTGGCCGGTGGTGCCAATGTCGTTTGTTTCACCACCGGGCGAGGTTCCGTCTTCGGTTGCAAGCCGACGCCCAGCCTCAAACTTGCGACAAACAGCGAAATGTTTGGGCGCATGCAAGAGGATATGGATATCAACTGCGGTCGCATCGTCGATGGCGACGCCAATGTAGAAAATCTCGGGCAGGAAATCTTCGAGCTTATTCTCCGCACGGCCTCCGGTGAGCCGAGTAAGAGCGAAGCGTTCGGCTTCGGCGATGAGGAGTTCGTGCCGTGGCAAGTCGGCGCCATCCTATGAAGAAGCTGCGCTAAGGATAAGCGTGATGCAAATAGGTCGTGTGGCCGCGCGCTCCGGTGTGCCGGCAAAGACAATCCGCTATTACGAGGAAATTGGCCTCATCCCCAAGCCCGATAGAACGCCGAATGGTTACCGCGAATATGATAAACAGGATATCGAAGTTCTGCGCTTTGTGAGCCGCGCGCGCGGCCTCGGTTTCTCGATACAAGATGTCAAAAATCTTCTCGCGCTTTTTAACGACCGCGGACGGGCAAGTGCGGTCGTGAAGAACATCGCGCTCAAACATGTCGACGAGATCGAGCGCAAAATGGCGGAACTAGATTCCATCCGGCGCACCTTATTGCATTTGGCCGATAAGTGTCATGGTGACGAACGGCCGGAATGTCCGATTTTGCAAGAACTGGCGCTTGGGCCACGGGACGTATGAACGCTCCGTTGGCCGTGTTCGCCACGTTCTTCATCGCATTGCTGTCAGCCAACGCGTTTTCCTGGCAAGGCGCTGAAGCTGCAGAAACTGAATTAAAATCCGCGGTTGCCGTGAGCAGGTCGGCGCAAGGGCAAGTATCAGAGATCACAGATCTGCAGTCTTCCGAAATAGTGCAATCGGAACTTCCCGATTGGCGGCGCTATGCCGCGCAGTCGAAGGAATCAGGTGAAGCGCCAATCATCGCCCTCGTGATCGATGATTTGGGCCATAACGAAGAAGAGTTTGTGCGCGTGATGGCGCTGGGCGAGGGGATAACGCTCGCCATTCTGCCCTACACCGCGCGCGCGGCGGAATTTGCGCAGCGAGCTAGGCAGCGTGGTTTCGAAATTCTTGTCCACATGCCGATGGAGCCGACAGATTCATCCGCCGACCCAGGGCCGAATGCCCTGTTGATCAATCTGGGCGACAACGAACTCATGCGCAGATTGTCTGACAATCTGGCTCGCCTTGCGGGATATGTCGGCATTAACAATCATATGGGCAGCAAATTTTCCCAGAACCGGCACGCGATGTCGGTAGTTCTGAGCGAGCTTGAAGCGCGTGGCTTACTCTATTTAGATTCCGTAACGATCAACTCTACGATTGGCGCCCGCCTCGCAGAGGCGTCCCGCATGCCCTTTGCGTCTCGAGATGTCTTTCTCGATAACTCGCTCGAGAAAAGTTTCATTGAAGATCAATTGCGCGCCGTCGAAGAGTTGGCGCGCGAAACCGGGCGAGCGGTGGCCATCGGCCACCCCCACAATGAAACTCTAGCGGTATTGAAACGCTGGTTGCCCGATGCGCGCAAGCGCGGCTTCGAGTTTGTTCCCATTAGCACCATTGCCGCACTGGAATGCGCGTGCTGAGAAATCCGGATTAATTCCCGGTGCGCGCGGCGAAGCGGGTCGCTTCTTCAGCCGCCCGGAACAAGGCGCGTGCTTTGTTAACGGTCTCCTCATATTCTGCTTGCGGATCGCTGTCCGCGACCACTCCGCCGCCGGCCTGCACATACATCGTGCCGTCCTTTACGATCGCGGTGCGCAAGGCAATGCAGGTATCCATCGCGCCCGAGGCGGAGAAATATCCCACCGCTCCGGCATAAACACCGCGCCGTTCTTTCTCCAATTCGTCGATGATTTCCATTGCGCGTACTTTGGGCGCTCCGGATACGGTTCCGGCCGGGAAGCCGGCGATCAACGCATCGACCGCATCGAGTCCAGGCTTTAGACGGCCCTCGACATTGGAAACAATATGCATGACATGCGAATAATGCTCGATCGTCATGTTTTCCGTGACTTCGACTGTGCCAATCTGCGCCACCCGGCCGACATCATTGCGGCCAAGATCGAGCAGCATCAGATGCTCGGCAAGTTCCTTCGGGTCCGACAGCAGATCGTCAGCGTAGGCCTGATCTTCGGCGCGATTTGCGCCCCTCGGTCTGGTTCCGGCAATCGGCCGAATCGTCACCTTGTCGTCGCGCAACCGGACAAGTATTTCCGGACTTGATCCGACGACGGCAAATCCACCGAAATTAAGAAAATAGAGAAATGGGGAGGGGTTCAGGCGGCGCAGCGCACGGTAAAGGGAGAATGGTGGCAGGGTGAAGGGCGCCGAAAAACGCTGCGATGGTACGACCTGGAAGATGTCACCGGCGGCGATATATTCCTTGGCACGCTCGACAAACCGGTGATATTCCGCCGGGGTGGTATTCGATGTTGGTTTCGGTTCAGGAATATCGGTCTGTGCGCTTTCAAATCGAACCGGCAGCGGCCGCTCAAGATCGGCCACGGTGTCGGCAAGACGCTCAGCGGCGCGCCCGTAAGCTGCCCGCGCATTCAACCCATCTTCCGGCCATACCGGGGTCACCAAGGTCACCAGGTCTTCAACTGAATCGAAGATCGCCATGATAGTCGGACGAATTAATATGGCATCGGGCAGCTTGAGCACATCGGGATTGGGATCGGGCAGCTGCTCCATGTGGCGCACCATGTCATAGCCGACATAGCCGATCAGGCCGGCCGCCATCGGTGGTAAATTTTCCGGCAAATCGATACGGCTATCTCGAATCAGCGCGCGCATGGAAACGAGGGGGCTCTGCGCGCAGGGCTCGAAAGCGTCTGGATCATAGCGGGCGCTGGTATTGATTTCGGCGTTCGGCCCGAAGCATCGCCAAATGAGATCGGGTTTCAGCCCGATTACCGAGTATCTACCGCGCACCGCGCCGCCTTCAACGGATTCTAAGAGAAAGCTGTTGGCCCGCCCCTCCGCCAATTTCAGCATCGTTGATACCGGCGTTTCGAGATCGGCAACGAAGGTAGTCCATACCGCTTGCGGCCTGCCCATTTCGTAAGCCGGGGCGAAGGATTTGAAATCCGGAGAGGCGCTCATGGAGTGTTCAGGAACGTCTTCAATGCCTGCTGATTGGTTGATACTTCGTGCTGGCTGGCGAGAGAGAAACGGTAGAGCGAAGAAATATCGGCGCCGCGCTCGCGCCCAATTTCGATGCTCAACTGCTCAGCAAAGGCTGCTTCATCGGCGGGCTCGGCAGACTCGACACCCGATAGCATGGCTACGGCATAGCCTTCTCCGATCTCTCCGACGACAGGTTGCGGGTCGGCGGGGTCTTGCTCAAATATCCCGGCCAGAATTTCCTGAGATACACCTCTATCGCTGGGCACGGCGCCGCGCAGAAGCTCGGAGACCAGCACCACGTCATAGCGTTCAGCCTGTGCCGCTGCGGCAAGGCTCTCGCCGCCGCGGACCCGTTCGGCAAGCTGCCCGGCCGCACGCTGAGCCTGGGTGCCCCGCGCAATAGCCTGCCAGCCGTCCATCACCTGATGGCGCACACTATCGAGTGAGCGCAATGCTGGCGGCATGACCGAATCCACGCGGAGAACAAAATAGTTTCTGGCCTCGGATTCGACGACGATCGAATCCGCGCCGTTTTCGGTGGTGAACGCGGTCTGCACGATTTCGCCGGCATCGGCCAAGTCGCCGAGCGCTGGGCTGCCACCGGCGCTCATCCCGCGCAGGTCGAGCGAGGCCACCGTCACGGGAGCAATGCCGATTGCCTGACCGGCCTGTTCCAACGAGGCGCCACCCGCCAACTCGTCCTCCAATATGGTGGACAAGCGGTAGAGGCTATCGACCGCCGCTTCCAGCGCCATTTCCTGATGCAACTCATCGCGCACTTCGTCGAATGCGACGCGCCGTGGCGGGATAATTTCATCGACTTGAAAGAGATGCCAGCCGAGCGAAGTTTGCACTGGGTCGCTGGCGCCGCTGGTCGCAAGCTGAAATACGACATCGCCGGCTTCGGCAGGCAAAGCGGCGCGCTCGATGCCGCCCATCTTGAGTACGGTGGCGCCGCGCCGCGCCAGCTCTTCCGAGACGTCGTCGAAGCTTTGGCCCGAGTTCAGCATGTTTCGCCCCTCACGGATGAGAGCCTCATCGACGGACAGGATTTGCTGCACTTCACGTTGTTCGGGAAGGTCAAATAATGCGGCGCGCGCCTCGTACTCAGCCCGAATATCATCATCGTTCAATTCGATTTCGCGGAGGACCGATTCAGGCGTGAGATACAAGTAGGTGATGGTGCGGTATTCGGGTGCGGTAAAGCTGGCGGCATGTTCATTATAATAAGTATCGATTTCGGCTAAGCTCGGCGAGCCGATGTCATACCTGGTATCGCTCGGAATAATGGCGATCCGGGCGCTGCGCACTTCATTGCGGAATCGGTAAAGTGCGTCAGAGAGCGCTCGCGGCGCCTTGCGGTTTCCTGCCACCGTGCGAATAAGTTGGTCGCTGCGGATGCCGGCGCGAATGCGTTCTTCATATATTTCGGGTGTCAGGCTATTACGCCGCAGTGTCTGCTCATAGCGCTCCCGGTCAAATTTCCCGCTTTCGCCCGTGAACACCGTTTGCCCGAGGATTTCGTTGCGCACCATGATATCGGCGACACTGATGCTGAGGCTCTCGGCTTCTTCCTCGATCAGCGCTTCGCCGACCAAGCTTCTAAGGACCTGATCCACGAGGCCCATCGAAATCGCCTGTTCGGCGGTGAAGGTCGGCACGCGCTGTTGAATGCGCTGCATTTCACGTCGATATTCTGCGGCGAAGCGGGCGGTCGAAATCTCGACGTCGCCCACCATCGCAATGGAGGACGCACTCCCTCCCGAATTGAAGACATCGCCAAAGCCGAGTGAGATGACCAGCGCGCCACCGGCGACGACCATGATAACTTTACCGGTCCAGGTCTGCGATCCCTTCCTGAGAGCATTGAGCATGGTCGTGAAGATTCCCTTCTAACCCATTGAAACTGCGGGTTGCTCCCGAGAGAGCGACGGTCCGGATCATAGAGGCGCAAGAAGGGGGCCGCAATATGCAATTGCCTCCGATGCCTGCACTGGCAATCACCGGGACGCTATGTTAATTCTGCGCCGATTCTCCGCATAATTCTTGGTGTCCCATGTCTCAGGCTTCGGGCGGTGCGGCGGCGTCTCGCCCTGTCGTCGTCGCAAATTGGAAAATGAACGGATTGCGGCGTGATGGCCGGGATTTAGGACGCGGGCTTGCCGATCTCAAGCGGGCGGCGCGTGAGCCAGCGTGCGACATCGTCGTGTGTCCGCCGGCGGCGCTTCTGTTCGAGCTTCGCGACACCTTACAAGGCGTCGGGATCGCGCTTGGTGGCCAGGACTGCCACGCCGAAGAAAAAGGGGCGCATACCGGAGAAATCAGCGCCGAATTGCTCGCTGATTGCGGCTGCAGTTATGTGATATTAGGGCATTCGGAAAGGCGTGCGGATCATGGCGAGACCAATGAGATGGTTTGCATGAAAGCCGCTGCGGCGCTTCGGGCGGGATTGTGTGCGATCCTTTGTGTCGGGGAAAGCGAGGATGACCGGGAAGCAGGACGCGCGCTTGCCGTGGTTGGTGAGCAGCTGAGCAAATCGCTGCCCGACAAAGGCGGCAGCGCCAGTATCATTATCGCCTATGAGCCGGTATGGGCGATTGGCACGGGCCGCATCCCAACAGCGGTTGAGATCGGCGAAATGCACCAACATATCCGCAACCTGTTCGGCGATTTAAAAACTGGCGGCAAAAATGGCTTGCGCGTGCTATATGGCGGGTCCGTCAAAGCAGAAAATGCCGGTGAAATCTTATCAATTGTGGGTGTCGATGGCGCTTTGGTCGGCGGCGCCAGCCTGTCGGCGGAAAATTTTTGGAAAATTTGTGCCCATTACGGCCGCTAACATGACCATGTGGCCGAAACCGCACTGAACCCAGCGAGGCAAGGGTGGAAACCATACTTCTCGTCATTTTGGTGATTGTCGCTGTCACGATGATCGGCGCAGTGCTGCTTCAGCGCAGTGAAGGCGGCGCGCTTGGCATCGGTGGTGGTGGTCCAGGGGCCATGTTCTCCGCTCGCGGCTCGGCCAATTTCCTAACGCGGATGACGGCTGGACTGGGCGCGGTGTTCATGATTTTGAGCTTGGTGCTGGCAATTCTCAGCCGCAATTCGGATGAAGGTCTTTCAGTCATGGACACTTCGACGACGCCGGTTGAGCAAAATTCGAATGAGTTGCAGCCGTTCGATTCAGAAGATTACGATCCTGACGCGTTAGACAGCGGTTCCGCGCCGACCGTTGTCGAGACAGACGCCCTGGAGGGCGTTCCCGAGTCTAAGGCGCCGATACCCGAGTCGGACCTGCAATCGGGCGACAGCGATCAGCCGAGCGTCCCGTCGCCGGACTGATAAGCATTGCAGAACTAAGGCTTGGGCTGATCTTCGAAATATTATTGACCTAATGCTTGGGCCTTCGCCTTGCCTCTGTTAGTTTAAGCGCCCATGACGCGGTATATATTTATCACCGGCGGCGTGGTTTCCTCTCTCGGAAAGGGTCTTTCTTCCGCAGCTCTGGGCGCCCTTCTTCAGGCGCGGGGTTATTCGGTCAGATTGCGAAAGTTCGATCCTTACCTGAATGTCGATCCGGGCACGATGAGTCCGTATCAACATGGCGAGGTCTACGTCACCGACGACGGCGCTGAGACCGATCTGGATCTCGGCCATTACGAGCGTTTTACCGGGGTACCGGCGCGCCGCAGCGACAGTGTCACCGCAGGCAGGATTTACTCCGGAGTTATTGCGCGCGAGCGCCGTGGCGATTATTTGGGGGGTACTGTCCAGGTGATTCCACACGTTACCGACGCCATCAAAGAAGCCATTACAGCGGATGTGGACGGGGCAGATTTTGTCCTTGTCGAGATTGGCGGCACGGTCGGCGATATCGAAGGATTGCCTTTCTTCGAGGCAATTCGGCAATTTGGCTATGAATTTGGGTCCGACAAGGTGATGTATGTGCACTTGACTCTGTTGCCCTATATCCCCGCAGCCGGCGAGCTCAAAACAAAGCCAACGCAGCATTCGGTAAAGGAATTGCGCAGTATCGGTATTCAGCCCGATTTGCTGCTGTGCCGCAGTGACCGCCCGATTCCTGATTCGGACCGCCGCAAGATCGCACTATTCTGCAATGTTCCCGAGCGTCGGGTTATCGCCGCCACTGACGTCAATACGATCTATCAAGTTCCCGTTCACTACCACAATCAAGGCTTCGATACCCAAGTCCTCGACCATTTCGGTCTTGATAGCGAGAGCGAGCCGGATTTGAACGTCTGGCACCACATCGTTGATCGGCTACTGGCTCCAGAGGGTGAAGTTAGTATTGCGGTCGTCGGTAAATATACCGGTCTTCAGGATGCCTATAAGTCACTCGACGAAGCGTTGGCCCATGGCGGCATCGCCAACAATGTGCGGGTTGATATGCGCTGGATCGATGCCGATATTTTCGAGAGCGAAGGCGCAATGCAGGAGCTTGAATCGGTGAACGGCATTCTTGTTCCAGGTGGTTTCGGCGAGCGCGGCGCGGAAGGCAAAATTGCCGCCGTAACCTTCGCTCGGACCAAGCGCGTGCCCTATTTCGGAATCTGTTTCGGCATGCAGCTTGCTGTTATCGAAACGGCGCGCAATCTGGCCGGTTTGAAAAACGCCAGCTCAACCGAATTCGGCCCGTGTGAGGACGCCGTGGTCGGCCTGATGACCGAATGGAAGAGCGGCAACGATGTGGAGCAACGAAGTGCCGGCGACAACCTAGGCGGCACCATGCGCCTCGGCGCTTATGACGCTCTGTTGCGCACCGGCAGCAAAGTCCGCGAGGCTTATGGCACCGGCTTGATTAGCGAGCGTCACCGTCACCGCTACGAGGTGAACGTTAATTATCAGCGTCAGCTAAAAGAAGCCGGAATGCGGTTTACGGCCTTTTCGCCGGACGGCGAATTGCCGGAAATCGTCGAGCGCGAGGACCATCCGTGGTTTGTCGGCGTGCAATTTCATCCTGAGCTGAAGTCCAAGCCATTTGCGCCGCATCCGTTGTTTGCTTCGTTCGTCAAAGCCGCCGTTGACCAATCGCGGTTGGTTTGATCATTGGGAGCCATGAAATGACGGCCCCGATTCACGTCCGTATCGGCGATTTCGCTGTGGGCAACAATTTGCCGCTGGTATTAATCGCTGGGCCATGCGCAATCGAAAGCCGCGATCATGCGCTCGAGACGGCCCAGGCTTTGGTCGAGATGACACGCCCGCGCGGAATTCCACTGATCTATAAAAGTTCGTTCGACAAGGCGAATCGCACCAGCGCTGGAAGCGCGCGCGGTATCGGTATGGCTAATGGCTTGCCAATTCTGGCCGAGGTCCGAGAAGTTGTTGGCTGCCCGGTCATTACGGATGTGCACAGCGCTGAGCAATGTGCGCCGGTGGCGGAAGCAGTCGACGTGCTGCAAATACCGGCCTTTCTGTGCCGTCAAACGGATCTGTTGTTGGCCGCTGCCGCTACCGGCAGGGCGATCAACGTCAAAAAAGGGCAGTTCTTGGCACCATGGGATATGAAAAATGTCGTGGCTAAGATTATCGATGCGGGCAATCCGAACGTTATGGTGTGCGAGCGCGGCGTCTCCTTCGGCTACAACACGCTGGTGTCTGACATGCGCAGTCTGCCTGAATTGGCGGCTACTGGCTGCCCGGTGGTCTATGACGCGACGCATTCCGTACAGCAGCCAGGCGGGCAGGGGACGGTGAGCGGCGGCCAGCGTGAATTCGTACCCGTGTTGGCGCGAGCCGCCGTGGCTGTGGGCGTTGCCGCAGTTTTCATGGAAACTCACCGCGATCCTGACAACGCGCCATCCGACGGCCCCAACATGGTGCCGCTCGAGGATATGCCGGCACTGTTGGACAGGCTCATGGCTTTCGATAAGCTGGCCAAGGAGTACAACGGCTAAAACGGGGAAACGCTATGTCCGACGGAATCGTGTTCATCGACGGAGACTATGTGAAGCCCGAAGAGGCGAAGATGTCGATCTTCGATAACGGGTTTGTTTGGGGCGACGTGGTCTATGATGTGACGTCGGCCTGGAATCGCTGGGTGTTTATGCTGGACGAACATCTTCAGCGCTTCCAGCAATCCATTGACGGATTTCGCCTGACCAATCCCTACAGTCATGACGAGATGCGCCGGATCTTGGCCGAATGCGTTGACCGGGCAGAACTGGATAACGCCTATATCAAGGTACAGATGACGCGAGGCGTCACTCCCAGCCAAACACGCGACCCGCGCCTCGGCGACTGTCAGTTCGTCGCCTATGCCATGCCCTACGTGTGGATTTGGGGTGAGGAAAAATGCCGCGAAGGCGTGAACCTATATGTCTCTAGCGTTGAGCGTATCTCTTCAAAAGCGATTGATCAGCGATTCAAGAATTATGACCGCGCCGATTTGGTGCAGTCGCGCTTCCAAGCCTATGACCGGGGCTGCGATGATTCGCTCCTCTGTGGCCCAGACGGCTATCTGACCGAAGGGCCGGGATACAACATGTTCATCGTTCAGGGCGGCAAGGTGTCGACGCCGAACAGCAACATTCTCGAAGGCGTCACCCGGCGCTCCGTGCGAGAAATTTGCGAGGCTGAAAATATTCCCTATGAAGAACGCAAAGTGCATCCTGACGAATTGCAGGACGTCGATGAAATTTTCTGCAGCACCACTGCGGGCGGCGTGATGCCGGTGACACAACTCGACAGTCGGCCTATCGGCAACGGCCATAAGGGCCTGCTAACCAGCCGGATTCAAGATCAATACTGGCGCAAGCGCGAAGCCGGTTGGCACGGCACCCGGATCGAAGACATTCTGAACGGATGAGGGCGCTACTTCAGAAATGAGCGCGCGGCAGGCGCCCCCGGAGCCCACCGACAAGGCCGTCGATAGGCTTGTCGATCGGGCGCGGGCGCGAGAAATCGTCAGTGAGGCTGTGGACCGCTACTGCGAATCCCGCCGCGCCAAGGTCGAGGAATTCGCCAAAGATAATTTCAGCTTCCTGGGTTCTCTTCGTCTGCATCGCCATGCCGTGGGCCTGGACATGGTCCGGGCGCCGGCAAATCTCGCCATGAGCGCGCCGTTTCTGACCACGCAAATTATCGCGGCCGGATGCCGCGCTGTCGGGCGCAAGCAAAGTGCCGCCTGGCTGGAGAGCCGCCGCTTTTATTTGAAAACGGATGTAGCGCGTGAGCTCGAATGGCGCCTCTTTGTCGATTATCTTGAACTGCCTTACACACAAGGATCACGTGTCAGCGAACGCGACGCGTTGGCGGAAGAACTACTGCGCGATCCGCGAGTGGTAGGTGCCATCTCCGAGCAGTTGCAAGAATCCGGCGTGCAAGGTCATGACGCCGAATTTCGCGCCTGGCTTACCGGCGCGCTGACTACCTATCAAGGCACGCGCGTGTCTTCTGCCGATATGAGCAACGCGCTGTTGAGCGCCGGTGTTGGCGCCGTTGTTTTCAAGCAATTGACTCCGGGCATGATGTCGCTCGGTCCGGTCGCCGCGCATGCGCTCGTTCAAAGTGCCGCGATAGCGTCGTTTCCGCTCGGCGCCGGGCTTGGCGGCGTTTGGTATGGTCTTTTTCCTGCTGTGGCGCCGGCGGCGTTGACCGTGGGCGCAACCGGCGGTTTGGTTGCTTTCGGTGCTGTGTTTGCGGCTTTCTCGGGCGTCGTGAGCGACCCGGTGCAACGTCGCCTCGGCATTCATCAACGTCGGCTTCAAAAATTGGTGACGTGTTTGGAACAGGAGCTGAAGGGGAAGGGCGAAGCGCGCTTCACCGTGCGCGATCACTATGTCGCGCGCATCTTCGATTTGCTCGAAGGTTTGAACGTCATCCGGACACTGATGTAAGGCGCTATCATGTCGATCGAAATATTCGGTACGTGCGATCCAGCGTTTACCGCCGTTCGCGACGCGCTGCAGGAAAATTTTGCTTCCGGTGATGAAGTTGGGGAGGCTGTCGCGGTGTGGGCCAACGGCCGCTGCGTGGTCGATCTATGGGCCGGCCACCGGGATGCGGCGCGTCGTTTGCCGTGGCAGCAAGACAGTATCGCCTGCATGTTTTCCGTCGGTAAACCGTTCGCGATCTTTGCTCTCCTTATGCTGGCCGAACGCGGCGAAATTGGCTTGGATGATCGCGTGGCGAAATATTGGCCGGAATACGCCCAGGCCGGCAAAGAATCGACGACCGTGCGACATATCGTGACCCATATGGCGGGCCTGCCGGGCGTGCTCAGCGCCTGGCCCGGCGATGCCTATGATTGGGACGCCATGCTGCGCGCCATCGAACGGGAGCAGCCGATCAGCGTGCCCGGCGAAGAAGGCTGTTATCACACCTTCACGCTTGGCCATCTCACCGGCGAGGTGGTGCGCCGCGTGAGCGGTAAATCCATCGGCCGCTTCGTGCGCGAGGAAATATTCGAGCCGCTCGGCGGCGGATTCTATTTTGGTTTGGGAGAGGCGGAGCTGGCGCGCTGCGCCGATATCGTCCATCCCGAGCCGGACCCCTGGACCGAAATGTTCCTCGACCTCGATACACTCAACGGCAGATATTGGCGCCCGCTGCCGCTCAATGACGGCGAGGATTTCAACAGCGACAAATTCCGCCGACTCGAAATGCCGGCCTATAACGGCCATGGCAACGCCCGTGCGGTGGCGCGCTTCTACGCGGCACTGGTCAATGACGGTGAGATCGCCGGCGTGCGCCTGATCCAAAAGGGCGCGATGAAATGGATCGCCCGCGAACAATGGGCCGGGCTCGACGCGGTCGGCCTCGATGTCCGCATGTCCTACGGCTTCATGCTCAACAATGATTTCGCCAAATTCAACGCCAATCCCGACTCCTTCGGCCATCTCGGTGTCGGCGGCGCACTCGGCTTCGCCGACCCGGCCAGCAAACTCGCCTTCAGCTTCTGCCCCAACCGCATTGCCCCGGAAATCGGCCTCGGCCCCTACGCGCGCCGCCTGATCGACGCCGCGGCGGGGTGCGTCTAAAGCCCTCTCAGATCGTCATATTCTAAAGTTCGGCGAACTTCTGCCGCCTCAGCATTTTGCCGCGTCCAGGTTTAGCCAGCACATTGCCGTTCTCGACGATGATCTCGCCGCGTGAGAGCGTCATCACTGGCCAGCCCGTGACTTCGAAGCCTTCATGCAATTCCCAATCCTGGTTTGAATGCATATCTTCATGCCGGATGGTGACGTCTTTCTTGGGGTCGAAGACAACGATATCGGCGTCGGAGCCGATGGCGATGGTGCCCTTCTGCGGATAGAGGCCGAAGATTTTTGCTGGGTTGGTGGAGATAACTTCGACAAACCGTTTGCGCGACATGCGACCCTTACCGATGCCCTCCGAATAGAGCATGGGCATGACCGTTTCTAGATTCGACATGCCGGGCTGCAAATTATCGACGGTGGTTTCTTCCTTCTTCTGTTCCATCGACCAGCCGACATGATCGGTCGCCACGGTTTGCAGGACGCCGCTATCCAGGGCTTGCCACAACACGTCCATTTGGCTCGCTTCGCGCAGCGGTGGCCAGCCGACGTAGCGCTCAGGGTCGACCTCTGAATTGAAGCGCTCGCGGTCGAGATGGAGATAGATCGGGCGGGTTTCGCCGTAGACCGTCTGGCCCTTGGCGCGTGCGTCGTTGAGCTCATCCATGCTTTCTTCGCACGAGAGATGGACCAGATAGACTGGCGCATCGGCGACCCGCGCCAAAGCACAGGCGCGGTGCGCCGCCAGGCCTTCCGAAATACGCGGGCGTGAATCGGCAAAATGTTTGACGTTTGATTTACCGGCCGTTTCCAACTGCTTGGTAATATAGGAAATGCAGCACTGGTCTTCGCAATGGATGTTGGTAAGCGCGCCGAGCTTGCCTGCCATGTGCATGGCCTCGACATATTGCGGCGCGAACTGGTCGAATTCACCCAGTTCGGTCATAAAAATTTTGAAACTGGTGTGGCCCTCCGCCACCAGATCGCCCATTTCTTGAATCATCTGGTCGTCGGGTTTGAAGAGGGTTGGGTGTAGGCCGTAATCGATGACGGTTTTATCTTTGGCCTTGGCTTTCCAGGATTCCACCGCTTGCATCAGAGTTTGCCCCGGCGCCGGGAAAACATAATCGATCACCGTCGTCACGCCGCCGCAGGCCGCCTGAACGGTGGAAGAATGAAAATCGTCGATGGTGCGTTTGCCCATCAATTCGAAATCCACATGTGTGTGGGCATCCACGCCGCCTGGGAAAAGATACTTGCCACTGACGTCGATTTCTCTCGCTGCCGGGCCTAATTTGTGGCCAATTTGTTTGATCTTGCCGCCCTCGATGCCGATATCAGCGATAAATTCCTCGGCATGTGTAACGATGGAGCCGTTGCGTAAGATGAGGTCCATGGTCTTGTTTCCTTTCCATGTCGCGTCAAATCTAAGTCGAATCCACTTTCAAACAAAGTATGTACCAAGCTGGGGCAGGCGGTCCAGAAACCTTCAGGCGGACGCGCCGTCCATTGCCGCTAATTCCTCCCGCATGATCTCAAGCGCCATTCGCAACAGCCGCGCCGATGCTTCACGCGTCATGAACCCGGCATGTGCCGTAAGCGTGACATTGCCCATGGTCAACAAGGGGTGGCCCGGCGGCAACGGTTCCTCAGCGAAAACATCTAAGCCAGCATGGGCGATTTTTCCGTCTCTCAACGCGTCGATCAGCGCGGCCTCGTCGATAACGCCGCCACGCGCGGTATTGACGAGTATGGCATTGGGGCGCATCAGGCCGATGCGGCGGGCATCGATCATGCCTGTGGTTTCGTCATTGAGAGAGAGATGCAGCGACAGCACGTCTGAGCGCTTCATCAACTCGTCGAGCGCGCATTCCTCGCAGGGTAAATCACTCGCCACACCGCTCCGGTTCCAGGCCAACACCTTCATGCCAAGGCCGTGGCCGAGACGGATCATTTCCCGGCCGATGCCGCCGACGCCAACAACGCCCAGCGTCTTATGCTCGAGTTCCACGGCGTCGAGCGTTTCCCACACACCGTCCCGTATGGCGCTATCCATGGCGGCGATGCGCCGCGCTGCAGCGAACATCAAGGCTACGGCGTGTTCGGCAACGGTGCGGTTGCCATAGTCGCGGATCGTACGCACCCGGATGCCGATTTTCTCCGCCGCTTCGACATCGATATAGCTCGACGCGCCGGTTCCCATAAAGACGATCACTTTCAGGTCCTGGCACGCCCGCAGGGTTTCTTCGTTCATCATGGTGTGATCGTTGATGGCGCCCTGCACGCCGGCCAGCATCGCAGGCGTGTCGCCGCCCGGCGGATCGCCGATATTCATCACAAGATCGGGCAGGATGGCGCGCAGTTCGGCGCTATAGAGTTGTCCGAGAAAGGTTGGACAATCGATAAATACCGCTTTGCTTGTCATATGCTGTCGAGGGCTTCTTCCAGCGGCGTCTTGCCATCGACAATATCGAAGGTTTTGCCGATGGTATTGTCGCGCGCAAGACAAGCGACAAGCACTTTGGCGACATCTTCGCGGCTAATCGACCCAGCGCCTTCGATCAAGCCGAGGCTGGGCGCAATTTCGAGCAATTCATGGCTCGGCTCGTCGGTCAGGAACCCTGGGCGGACAATTGTCCAGTTCATCAAGCTTGTCCGCAGGCGGTTGTCGGCCCCTGCCTTGGCGTTGAGATAATGGCGAAGTTTTTCCGGGCCAGATTCTGGATCGTCCGTATTCATTGAGCTCAACATGATAAAGCGCCGGATTTTCTTGCGCTCGCAGGTCTCCATCAGGCTGACGGCGCCATGAAAATCAACGTCGATGGTTTTCTCCGGCCCAGTTTTTGAGCCCGACCCGGCGACGAAGATACATGCCCGGTTGTCGCCCACCGCATAGCCCAGTGGTTTCTCCAAATCGCCGGCGACGATTTCGGCACCAAGCGCCTCCATATCGTCGCGCTGATCGAAATTTCGGATCATGGCGCGCGGATTAAACCCGGCCTGTTTGAGGAGTGGCAAAACATGCCGACCAGTGCGCCCGTTTGCGCCGACTACAAGTACATCCATCGATTTTTCCGATCTCTACTTTTCGAATCCCGCCGATTATGCCATGAAACAGCGGCAGATAAGGGAGATCATAATGACTGCGATCACGGACATCCATGCCCGCGAAATTCTCGACAGTAGAGGCAACCCCACAGTCGAAGTGGATGTGGTGCTGAAAAACGGTGTGATGGGACGCGCGGCCGTGCCGTCTGGCGCCTCCACCGGCGCCCATGAAGCGGTGGAGCGCCGCGATCAGGACCAGACACGTTATGGCGGCAAGGGCGTTCTTGGCGCGGTGGCCGCTGTGGACGATGAGATTTTCCCGGCAATCGGTGGCATGTCGGCTGATGAACAGAATTTGATCGACGCCATGCTTGTGGATCTGGATGGCACGCCGAACAAAGCGCGCCTTGGCGCCAATGCCACGCTGGCCGTCAGCCTCGCCGTCGCCAAGGCCGCGGCCGCGGACCGTGGACAGCCGCTCTTTCGCTATGTCGGCGGTGTGCAAGCGCACACGCTCCCCGTGCCGATGATGAACATCCTCAATGGCGGTGCTCACGCTGACAACGCCATAGATTTCCAGGAATTCATGATCATGCCGGTTGCCGCGCCAACTTTCGCCGATGCGGTGCGGGTCGGGGCAGAAATATTCCACGCGCTCAGGCGGCGCCTGTCCGATTCCGGTCTGAGCACCAACGTCGGCGATGAGGGCGGCTTTGCGCCCAACCTCGCCAGTACAACCGATGCACTCGATCTGGTGATGAAGGCAATTGAGGCGGCGGGGTACCGCGCCGGCGAAGATGTGGTGTTGGCGCTCGATGTCGCCGCCAGCGAATTCTTCCGCGACGGTAAATATGAGCTGGCAGGTGAGGGGCGCAGTCTCGGTGTCGATGAGATGATCACGCTCTATACGGATCTCGCCGGTAAATATCCCATCGTCTCGATCGAGGACGGGCTGGCCGAGGACGATTGGCAAGGCTGGGCTGATCTAACGGTAGCGCTCGGTGAGCGTCTTCGTTTGGTCGGCGACGATCTCTTCGCGACCAATGTGGCGCGCCTGTCACGCGGCATAGCGGAAGGGGTGGCCAACGCCATACTGGTGAAGGTCAACCAGATAGGCACTTTGAGCGAAACCCTGGAAGCGGTCGATATGGCGCACCGCGCCGGCTATGCGGCGGTGATGTCGCACCGCTCCGGTGAAACCGAGGATGTCACCATTGCTGATCTCGCAGTGGCGACAAATTGCGGCCAGATCAAGACCGGCTCGCTCGCCCGTTCAGACCGCACGGCCAAATATAACCAGCTCATCCGCATCGAAGAGGCGTTGGGGCCGAGCGCGGTTTACGCCGGAAACAGCGTGTTGTTGAAACGGCCGAGCTAGCGCCGTTCAAGCGCTTTCGATCACCTCGAAATCATGGGTCACGTCGGCGGTTTTAGCCATCATCGCGGAGGCTGAGCAGTATTTGTCGGCAGATAGCGTAATCGCCCGCGCCACTTTGTCGGTACTGAGGCCGCGCCCAGTGACGATGAAATGCATATGAATTCGGGTGAACACTTTGGGGTCTTCCTCGGCCCGGTTGGCATCGAGTTCGACCACGCAATCTTCGACATTTTGGCGACCTTTTTCGAGAATTTGCACCACATCCCAAGCCGCACATCCGCCGGTGCCAATCAGCACCAATTCCATGGCGGAAGGTCCTGGGCGAATGCCGTCAGGCTCAGACGCGGTGCCGAATGGAACCGTGAATCCGCTGCTCGATTTGCCGAGAAAGCTGCGTTTCTCCACCCATTTGATTTCCGCCTTCATGGCTCGCCTCTTGCTATTCCATTGACTGTTGGCGGCATTCTATTGGATAGAGTCCACGAAGCGACAACAATTGAAAATCGCGGGGCAAAGCCATGAAGATCACGCGCGTCGAGACCATACGCCTCGATGAATTCTCCAATCTCCTATGGGTGCGGCTGCATACCGATGCCGGTGTGATCGGACTGGGCGAGACATTCTTCGGTGCCCGCGCTGCTGAAGCCTACATCCATGAAACTGCAGCGCCAGCCTTGATCGGCCGCGACCCCCTGCAGATCGAACGTATCGCCCGGGACCTCACGCCCTATATCGGCTTCGCAGGCACCGGCGCCGAGACGCGCGGGCGGTCAGCCATCGATATCGCGCTCTGGGATCTATGGGGCCGGGCGACCGAGCAGCCGGTCTATCAACTTCTCGGTGGCCTTACCCATGACAAAATGCGCATCTACAACACCTGCGCCGGCTATCGCTATGTGCGTTCGCGGCCGAATTGGGGGCTTGATGATTGGGGCACCGGCGGCAACGCAGAGGGCCCTTACGAAGATCTCGACGCTTTCCTAAACGATGCCGGCGCCCTGGCCGAGAGCCTGTTGGCGGAGGGCATCACCGGCATGAAAATATGGCCGTTCGATTTCGCCGCCAAGGCGTCCGGCGGCTATTACATCTCCAACGCTGATCTCGACACGGCGCTTGAACCGTTCCGTAAAATCCGCGCGGCGGTAGGAGATGAAATGGACATCATGGTCGAGCTGCATTCACTGTGGCGTTTTCCCGCTGCCATCAAAATCGCCGAGGCGCTCGAGGAATTTAATCCCTTCTGGTTCGAGGACCCGATCCGTATGGACAGTATCGACGCAGTGGCCGAATTTGCCGCGGCGACCAACGTCCCAGTCTGCGCCAGCGAAACACTCGGCGCGCGCTGGGAGCACCACAGAATCCTCGAAGCCGGCGCCGCCGGCATCATCATGCCGGACCTCACCTGGTGCGGCGGTATCAGCGAGGCAAAGAAGATCGCCAGCCTCGCCGAAACCTTCCACCGCCCCATCGCACCACATGATTGCAGCGGCCCGGTGGCGCTGATGGCCTGCATCCATCTCTGTCTGAACGTACCGAACGCGTTGATTCAGGAAACCGTCCGAGCCTTCTACGCCGGTTGGTACAAGGAACTCGTCACGGTGTTGCCGAAAATCGAAAACGGCTATGTCTACCCGCCGGAAGGCCCGGGCCTCGGCACGGATATCCTGCCCGCGGTATTTGACCGGGCCGACATTCACGTTACCGCGACGGAAGCGGACTGACCGGCGGCTTACTGGTCAAACCGGTAAACCACTTCTTCGAAGCGGTCGCACGGGAAGGTGAATATGAACTCGAGCGGCGTGTCGCCGTCGCATCGGCAGGAATGGTGCGCATCGGGCGGAATGTAGATCGCCGTGCCGGGGCCGATGTCGCTGTCCACACCGTCGATGCGCATGCGCCCTCTACCGCTGGTGATGTAATAGGTTTCCGCATGGGCGTGGCGGTGGCCGACCAGCGTTGCTCCAGGTGCAATTTCGGCAATGCCCATGGCCAACCCCGCCGTCGGCGTGCGCTCCCCCGAGATCAACAGTTTCCAGCGCACGTCGCTGCGCGCTTTCAACACAGCATCGTCCCAGCTCTCCCATTCCAGATCGGCCTCACGGCGGATTGTGGCCTCAGGCATCACTTTGCTTCCTTCAATACGGCTGGTTCGCTCTATGTTATCGGTTAACATGCGCAACAAGCATATTAGTAAGGAACCTCCATGACCGGGAAGAATTTGACTATCGAGGTGCCGTGGTACGAGACTCGCATTGAGAACTGTTCCTATTGCGGCAAGATGATCGCCCGGAATATTTGGGTCGACGACGATTTTCCCGACGATAAGTTTTGTGAGCCGCAATGTGCCGATGTGAAGCGGCGCGCTTCGCAGCGGACGGAATAGGGGGAGCGGCTGTGATCAAAATTGGCATCGATACCGGCGGCACCTTCACGGATCTTGTCGTGCTCGACGATGAGACCGGAGAAATTCGAACGGTCAAAGTACCCTCGACGCCGGAGGAGCCGGCGTTGGCGCCCCTCCAGGCGGTAAGAGAATCTGGCGCGCCGCCTGCTGCGGTGGACCGCATCGTGCTCGGCACCACAATCGCCACCAATGCCGGGCTGCAAAAACGCGGCGCCACGGTGCTTTACGTCGGCACCAAGGGATTCGAAGATGTGCCGATCATCGGACGCATCGACCGCAAAGAGGCCTATAACCCGGCCTGGCCGAAACCTGATTCCGGCGTCCGCCGCCGTAATGTGTTCGGCATTGCAGAGCGCGTCGACCACAAAGGTACCGTGCTGACTTCGCTTGTAGAACCTGAGCTGGCGCGCCTCGGCGATTGGATCGACACCAAGCTTGCCGGTGATACGAACGGTGATTGGGCCGTCGCAGTCAATTTGCTGTTCTCTTATGTTCATCCCGACCATGAGGCAAAGATCGGCGTCTATCTTGGCGAGCGCTTCCCGGATCTGCCGGTGTCGCTGTCGAGCCGGGTGTCGCCGACCTGGCGTGAATATGAGCGCGCCACGACGACCATCGTCGACGCCTCAATCAAACGTCTGATGGCGCAATTCACCGCTCGTCTCTCTAGTGATTTGCGCGCAACGGGCGTGTCCGCTCCGCTGACGCTGATGAAGTCCAACGGTGGGCATGCCGATGCCGCCACCGCCGCGGATGTGCCGGTGCAGGTTTTTCTCTCAGGTCTCGCCGGCGGCGTCATTGCCGGGCGGCGTTTTGCCCGAGACCACCTCGATGGCAATAGCGTGACCCTAGATATGGGCGGTACCAGCGCGGATGTCGGCCTAATCATCGACGGCGAGTTCGGCTCTACAACCGAATATGAGGTCGAATGGGGCGTTCCAGTGAGTGCGCTCTTTATCGATTACACCACCATCGGTGCCGGCGGCGGCTCAATCGCAGATGTCGATTCCGGCGGCTTCCTGCGCGTCGGCCCCAAGAGCGCCGGCGCCGAGCCGGGGCCAGCTTGCTATGGCCGGGGCGGCATCGCACCGACCATCACCGATGCGAATATCGTGCTCGGGCGGCTCGATCCGGAATATTTTCTTGGCGGGCGTATGAAATTGCGGCCCGAGTTGGCGCATACCGCCGTTGCCGCGCTGGCCGAGCAACTGGACCTCGGGGTCGAAGAGATGGCGCTCGCCATTCTCGATACCGCGGCGGAGAACATGGCCGATGCCATTCGCCTTATGACCGTGGAGCGCGGTCTTGACCACCGCGGCTTCGGACTTACGGCGTTCGGCGGCGCCGGCTCCTTGCATGCGTCCGACGTGGCGGCGCGGCTCGATATGGCGCGGGTCATCGTGCCGCCCCATCCGGGCCTCTGTTCGGCGTTGGGCACACTTTTAACCAATCAGCGGGTCGACCGGGCTCGTACCGTTCTGCATCGTTCTGACAAGATTGATCTGGCGCGTCTCACTGAGCAGCTCGGCGAGATTGCTGGCGAGGCGGCGGCCGATCTCAGCCGCGAGGGCCATCAGGGCGAGGCGCAAATTCGCGGCCTCCTGAACATGCGTTATCTCGGCCAGAGCTTCGGCGAAATTATTTCGGTGCAGCAGATTATTGTCGACGCCGATGTATTCGAGCAGGCGGTGCAAAATCTGCACACCCGCCACGAAGAACTCTACGGCTATTCCATGCGTGGCAAAGTGGTCGAAATCACCGAAGTCCGCGTCATCGCGCTTGGCGAAGAAGCTGCCGAAGCATCGTTTACGGCTCCTGCCGGCGGCGATGGCGGGCGCCATGGCACTCGCCAGGTTTATTTTTCCAGTGACGGCTTTGTGGAGACGGTTGTATACCGCCGCCCGGGGCTAAATGCTGGCACGCGCATCGACGGACCGGCCGTAATCGAGGAGATGGATTCAACGACTTTGGTGCATCCCGGTGACTCCCTTGAGATTCAGCCGGACGGCAGCCTGCTGGTGGCGGTGCGCGGCGCGGCGGACACGCTCGCCATCTCAAAGGCACCAGAGCGTGATCCAGTGACGCTGACGATTGTCAACAATGCGCTCAAGAACATTTGCGACGAAATGGCGAGCACCATGGTGCGCACCGCCTATTCGCCAATATTCAGCGAATCGCGCGACTTCTCCTGCATGCTGTTCGATAGGGATTTGCGTCTGATCGGCCAAGCTGAAATGAATCCCGCAATCATCTGCGCCGGGCTCCACACCGTGCCGCATTGTGTCGAGGAATTGGGCGCCGATACATTGTTTCCCGGCGATGTCGTAGTGCACAACGATCCCTACCGTGGCCAGTGTCATATGCCGGAGCATTTGTTGATGAAGCCGGTGTTCCTCGACGGTGAGTTGATCGGCTACGCCGCCAACATAGCGCATGTCGCCGAGATCGGCGGCATGGCGCCGGGCTCATTTGCCAGCACCGCGACCGAAGTTTTTCAGGAAGGCCTCCGTCTGCCGCCGGTCAAGCTAATGAACCGCGGCGAGTATGTGAAAGATGTGTGGCGCATCGTGATGGCCAATCACCGGACCCCAAACACAACCTGGGGCGATTTCCACGCCATCATGGGATCACTCACCACGGCGGAGCGGCGGCTTCAGGAGCTGGTTTCGCGCCTCGGCTTGGACGCCTTCGAACGCATTGGTGATGCGCTGATTGCCCATGCTGAGGAATGGACGCGCGCCGAAATCCGCAAACTGCCGAACGGCGAGTATCGTTTTGAGGATTTTTTCGAAGACGATGGCGTTGTCGCCAAGCGCTATTACATCCGCTCGCGGGTCGAAATTATGGACGACGAAATCATTATAGACCTGTCCGAGTCCGACGCCCAAGCGTTCGGGCCTATCAACGTCACCTACGTCGCCACTGCTGCGGCCGGATGCACGGCAGTCCTTCAAGCTATTGGCGCGCGTGACGTTCCGCTTAACAAAGGTTGCTTTAAGCCGATCAAAGTCGTGGCGCCTCCCGGAACCGTGGTCAATCCAGTGTTCCCGGCGCCGAGTGTCGCCGGCAACACAGAAGGCCAACCACGCGTTATCTCAGCCATCCAAGGCGCTCTCGCCAAGGCGATCCCAGACCGGGTCGGTGCGGCGGAGGGCGGCACCGCGTGCAATCTATTGCTCGGTGGCGTCCATCCCGACACCGGCGAATTCTATACCCACTACCAACTCGACGGCGGCGGTTGGGGCGGCGGCAAACAACGCGACGGCAACAGCTCTCAATGCATTGCGCATGGCAGCACAATCCGCGCCACGCCGATTGAGATATTCGAGAGCCGCTATCCGTTGCGCACGCTGTGCTATGCGCTGCGGGCAGATTCTGGCGGCGCAGGCACCTGGAGGGGCGGCCTCGGTATTCGTCGGGAGTTCGAGGTGATTTGCGACGAGGTGACGGTGAGCGCGCTTTTTGACCGCATGACAGACGGCCCCTATGGCCTCTGGGGCGGTAGTGCGGGGGCGCCGTGCGGCATCTTTGTATGCCTCGCGGGCGAGACGGAGTTCCGAACGGTTGTTGAACTGTTTGGTACCGTGAGCCCATCAAAATTCGTCAATATCAAGCTGAGGCGTGGTGACAAAATTCTCGTACTTTCGCCGGGCGGCGGCGGCTACGGCGCGCCGGCAGAACGGGCCGAAGCGGCGGTGAAGCAGGATTTAGAGGACGGTTTTGTCTCTGCCGCTGGTTTGCAGGCTTATGGCCGAGGTTAGAACTTCTTATTGACATGGTCGAATCGCCTGTGATTCGTTGGCGCTATGGACCCTGTGATTCGCGAGATTGGCAAACGCGCGCGATACCTTATCGTACCGCTCTTCGGGTCTTTGACTCTGGTGTACCTCATTTATTCCGGCGTCCAGGGCGACCGGGGATTGCTCGCATGGATACAACGCGGACAAGATGTCGCGGTGGCGGAGCAGAAACTCACTAACGAGCGCGTGCACCGCGACGCGCTGGCTCACCGCGTGGCCCTGTTGCGCCCGGAAAGCCTCGATCTCGATCTCCTGGATGAGCGCACTCGAGCGGTTTTAAATCTGGTAAAGCCGGGCGAAATCATCCTCTTGGAAACGCCGGCCGACGGCTAAGCCCCGACTTCGTCGGCGTTCAATATAAATACTTGTCTTGGCAACTAATATGATTGCCGCACTCTTGCCAGCGGGTTCTGCGGAAGGTAGTTTGTTGCTCTCATTAAGCCGCGAAATTCATGTGCGGAGAGTCCTGCAGGAGATTCTATGGCCGGCGCAATAAAGAAGTTTAAAAGCGCAAAAACGGGCAAAGCCCGCAGTGCCGCGCCGCCCGCATCGCGCGAAAACCTTGAGACCTATTACCGTGAAATGCTGACGATCCGCCGGTTTGAAGAAAAGGCGGGGCAAATGTACGGCATGGGTCTGATTGGCGGATTTTGCCATCTTTATATCGGACAGGAAGCGGTGGTTACCGGCGTCCAGCATGCCTTGGAGCCCGGCGACACGGTCATTACCGGTTACCGCTGTCACGCCCATATGTTGGCGGCAGGTGTGGACCCAAAATTCGTGATGGCAGAGCTCACCGGGCGCGCCGCCGGCGTCTCCCGGGGCAAGGGCGGCTCTATGCATATGTTCACCCCTGAACGCGGATTCTACGGTGGCCACGGTATCGTCGGCGCGCAAGTGCCGCTTGGCGCCGGCTTCGGGTTCGCCCATAAATATCGTGGCAACGACCGCGTATCGGTGACCTATTTCGGCGATGGCGCCGCCAACCAGGGGCAGGTGTTCGAGGCCTTCAACATGGCGGCGCTGTGGAAGCTGCCGGTCATTTTCGTGATCGAAAACAATCAATACGCGATGGGCACCTCGCTCGCTCGCTCGACCGCGATTCAAGAATTGTATCAGCGCGGCGAAGCTTTCGGCATTCCAGGACATCAGGCAGACGGCATGGATGTGCTGGCGGTCCAAATGGCGGCGGAGGCAGCGGTGGCGAAGTGCCGCGCCGGCGATGGCCCGGCTTTACTGGAAATGATGACATATCGCTATCGCGGTCATTCCATGTCGGACCCGGCCAAATACCGCACCCGAGAGGAAGTCTCCAAAATGCGCCAGGAGCGCGACCCGATTGAGAATGTGCGCGAGCGATTGATCGCGGCGGGCTATGCCGATGACGAAGCGCTTAAAGAGGTCGACCGTGACGTCAAAGCCAAAATCAATGACGCCGCCGAATTTTCTCAAGATAGTCCGCAACCCGACAGCGCCGAATTATACACTAGTATCCTCGCGACGGCGTGAGCGGAAAGGCAGGGAATATGGCTGAATTAACCGTCCGCGAAGCGCTCAGGGATGCGATGGCCGAGGAAATGCGCGCCGATGACGACGTGTTCTTGATGGGCGAGGAAGTGGCCGAATATCAGGGCGCTTACAAGGTAAGCCAGGGCCTTCTGGAGGAATTCGGCGCACGCCGGGTGATCGATACCCCGATCACCGAGGCGGGGTTCGCCGGTATCGGCGTTGGCGCTGCGATGGCCGGCCTGAGGCCGATTGTCGAATTCATGACCTTCAATTTCGCCATGCAGGCGATTGATCAGATCGTCAATTCCGCCGCAAAGACGAGCTACATGTCAGGCGGTTTGGTCAACGTGCCGATCGTTTTTCGCGGCCCAAACGGGGCAGCTTCGCGCGTGGCGGCGCAGCATTCGCAATGCTATGCGAGTTGGTATGCTCATATTCCCGGATTGAAAGTCGTGGCACCGTTCTCGGCAGGCGATGCCAAGGGTCTGTTGAAATCGGCCATCCGCGATCCCAACCCGGTGATATTTTTGGAAAACGAAATCCTATACGGCCAAAGCTTTGAAGTTCCGGATAGCGCGGATCATACCGTGCCGATTGGCAGTGCCAACGTGGTGCGCCCTGGGCGTGATGTAACTATCGCCACATTTTCGATCATGGTCGACAAAGCGTTAGCGGCGGCGGAAGCGCTCGCAGGTGAAGGCATTGATGCTGAAATTATCGATCTCCGCACCATCCGCCCGCTCGATGAAGATTGCATTATCGCTTCAGTCCAAAAAACCAACCGCCTGATCACAGTAGAAGAAGGCTGGACGATGGCAGGAATTGGCGCGGAAATCTCCGCCATGGTAATGCAGCGCGCCTTCGATTATCTCGATGCGCCGGTGATTCGTATCGGTGGCAGCGACGTGCCGCTGCCCTATGCCGCGAATTTAGAATCCGAAGCTTTGCCGCAGGTCGATGATATTGCCCAGGCGGCGAGAGAACTTTGCAGCTCAACTTGATCGAACCGCCCAAACGGGCGCCCAAAGAAACGCCAAGGAGACCGACCACATGCCGATAAACGTGCTCATGCCGGCGCTGTCGCCCACCATGACCGAAGGCAACGTCGCCAGCTGGATGAAAAAGGAGGGAGATAAGATTTCCGCCGGTGACCTTCTTTGTGAAATCGAAACCGACAAGGCGACGATGGAAATCGAGGCCATCGACGACGGTGTGCTGGGCAAGATCGTGACTCCTGACGGTACGGAAAACGTGCCGGTCAATGCGGTCATCGGGATTATCTTGGAAGAGGGCGAGGACGCCGCGGTGCTGGACGGGATAGAAATCCCAGCCGTCGCAGCGGCGCCAGTTGAAACTGCCGCGCCAGCTCAAGCCGCGCCGGTGGCTCCGGTGGCTCCGGCGGCCCAAGTGATCGTGGCCCAAGCAGCTCCGGCAAGTCAGGCACCACCGGTGGCTCACGCAGCCCAGGCCGCGCGGCCCGAAGGACGGATATTCGCGAGCCCGTTGGCGCGCCGGATGGCAACGCAATCGGGTCTCGATCTTGCCGCGATCGCCGGTTCAGGCCCAAAGGGGCGGATCGTCAAAGCGGATATCGAGGCAGTCCTGTCCGGCGCAGCGCCGTCCGCGCCCGCACCCACTACGATGCCTGCGGCGCCGTTGGCTGCCATCGGGCCGTACGAAGACATCCCGACCAGCAAGATGCGCAAGGTCATCGCCCAGCGCTTGCAAGAGGCGAAGCAGACGGTGCCGCATTTCTATCTGACGATAGAGTGCGAGATCGACGGCCTGCTCAAGGTGCGCAAAGAACTGAATGGCCGCTCGGACGCCTATAAGCTCTCAGTCAATGATTTCGTCATCCGCGCCTCGGCACTCGCTCTGCGGAAGGTGCCCGAGTGCAACGCGTCTTGGATCGATGGCGGGTTGCGGCAATATTCTGGCGTCGATATCTCGGTTGCCGTCGCCATCGACGATGGCCTGGTGACGCCCATCCTGCGCAATGCCGACCATAAGGGTCTAAGCGCGTTGTCGGAAGAAATGAAAGAACTTGCGGCGCGCGCCCGAGCCAAGCCCATGGGTCTGATGCCGGAAGAGTATCAAGGCGGCACGTTCAGTATCTCCAATCTTGGCATGCTCGGAATCAAGGAATTTGCGGCGATCATTAATCCGCCGCAATCCATGATCTTGGCCGTCGGCGCGGGAGAACAGCGTCCGGTGGTGAAGGATGGCGCGCTGGCCATCGCCACCATGATGTCGTGCACGCTGTCTGTCGATCATCGGGTGGTCGATGGCGCCGCCGGCGCAAGATTCCTCGGTGCCTTCAAGGGCTTCATCGAGGACCCGCTGACCATGCTGCTTTAGTTTTCGTAAACTCGCAGCGGAGGACATCATGGCTGAGAAATCATTCGACGTCGTCATTCTAGGCGGCGGACCAGGCGGCTATGTCGCGGCCATCCGCGCTGCCCAGCTGGGCCTGAAGACTGCGGTGGTAGAGCGCGAACATCTGGGCGGCATATGCCTCAACTGGGGTTGCATTCCGACCAAGGCACTGCTGCGTGTTTCGGAAATCCGCCACACCCTGGACCGGCTCGACGAATTCGGTCTCTCTTGCGGCGAGATAAGTTTCGACATTTCAAAGATCGTCAAACGCTCGCGCCAGATTTCCGGGCAGCTTTCCAAAGGCGTGGAATTTCTGCTCAAAAAACACAAAGTCACGGTCATCATGGGTGACGGACGGCTCGCTGGTGGCGGTAAGGTCGCAGTCTCCAAGGATGGCAAGGAAATTGCCCAACTCTCCGCCACGCACATCATTGTCGCCACCGGCGCACGGGCGCGCGAGCTACCCGGCCTCGTGGCCGACGGCGATTTGGTTTGGACCTATAAGGAAGCGATGGTGCCAAAGGCGATGCCCAAGAGCCTTCTCGTGGTTGGCTCGGGCGCCATCGGCATGGAGTTCGCCAGCTTTTATTCCGATTTGGGGGCCGGGGTTACGGTGGTGGAGGTTCTGCCACGTGTCCTTCCGGTTGAGGATGAGGAAATTTCCGCATTTGCGGAGAAGCAATTCAAGAAACAGGGGATGACGATTTTCACCGGCGCGACCGTGCAGTCGCTGAAGAAAAAGGGTGTGAACGCGGTCAGCGCCACCATTCAAACGGCGGACGGAAAGGTCAAGCAGCTTGATTTCGAGCGCGCCATCCTCGCTGTTGGCATTGTCGGTAATGTTGAGAATATCGGCCTCGAGGAAAGCGGCGTGCAGGTCGATCGCGGCCATATCAAAACCGGCCCCTACATGGAGACGGATGCGTCTGGCATCTATGCCATCGGCGATGTTACCGGCGCGCCCTGGCTGGCGCATAAGGCGATGCATGAAGGCGTGCTCTGTGTCGAAAAAATTGCCGGCGTTGAAGGCGTGCATCCGCTCAATGCCAGCAATGTGCCCGGCTGCACCTATTGCCGCCCGCAAATCGCGTCGGTTGGCCTCAGCGAAGCGGCGGCATTGGAAAAAGGCCATGAAGTTCGTGTCGGGCGTTTTCCCTTCATGGGCAATGGCAAGGCGATTGCCCTCGGCGAAACAGAAGGCATGGTCAAAACTGTGTTCGACGCTAAAACCGGGGAATTACTCGGCGCGCATATGATTGGCGCGGAAGTCACTGAGCTCATTCAGGGTTATACAATTGCCAAGACAATGGAATGTACGGAGGCGGATTTGATGCAAACCATTTTTCCGCATCCGACGCTATCCGAAATGATGCATGAATCGGTCCTTGACGCCTATGACCGTGTGCTCCACATCTAAGAGACAAATCTCCTAAGGCATTTACGATGGTAGATTCGACTGTGACACCGATTAAGGAGCGCGCCAGTCGCGCGCCCAAGCCGCCTTGGCTGCGCGTCAAAGCGCCCAACTCGCCGGAATATCACGCGACGCGCAAGCTCATGCGGTCGCACAAACTGAATACCGTCTGCGAAGAAGCAGCCTGTCCCAATATTGGTCAGTGCTGGTCGCAAGGCCACGCCACGGTGATGATCCTTGGTTCGGTTTGCACGCGCGCTTGCGCTTTTTGCAATATCGCCACGGGACGCCCCGATCAGCTTGATCCGCATGAGCCAGAAGAACTTGCGCGCGCCGTCGAATCCTTGGGCCTCACTCATATGGTGATCACCTCGGTTGACCGCGATGATCTCGCGGACGGTGGCGCGGGGCAGTTCGTGCGTTGCATCGAACGCCTGCGCGAGACCACGCCGGATACGACCATAGAAGTTTTGACACCGGATTTCCGCAACAAGGAAGGCGCGCTCGAAGCCGTCATCGCGGCCAAACCAGACGTCTTCAATCATAACCTTGAGACTGTGCCGCGGCTCTATACCGAAGTCCGCCCGGGCGCGCGCTATTTTCACTCATTGCGTCTACTCGACCAGGCGAAGGTCCTAGACCCGTCTATGTTTACCAAATCGGGAATCATGGTTGGCCTCGGCGAAGAGCGCCGCGAAGTTCTTCAGGTGATGGACGATTTGCGCTCGGCGAATGTCGATTTTATCACCATCGGCCAGTATTTGCAGCCGACGCCGCGCCATCATGAGGTGATGCGCTTCGTCACGCCGGACGAGTTCAAGGAGTATGAGCGCTTGGCCTATGCCAAGGGCTTTCTGATGGTCTCGGCGACGCCGCTAACTCGCTCGTCTTATTTTGCCGGCGATGATTTTGCGAAATTGCGGGCCAATCGAGAGGCCCGGCTTGGCAAACGGGGTGCACCCGCTCCGGAGGCTTAAGCAGCTTCATGCCGAAGCATGAAGAACAGCGCGTTCTTCGCCATTCACCGCAACAAATGTTTGAGATTGTCGCGGATGTTGAGCGCTATCCCGAGTTTCTTCCCTGGTGCTTAGGCACACGAGTCACGAAACGCGAGGGCGACAGCCTGGACGCGGATATGCTGATCGGCTTTGGCATGTTTCGCGAGCGTTTCGGCTCGCATGTGGAGCTTGACCGGGCGAGCCGCGAAATCAACGTCCGCTACACGCACGGGCCGTTTCGCTATCTGGTCAACCGTTGGCGGTTTTTGCCCCACGCCGAAGGCTGTGAAATAGATTTTTCTGTCGATTTCGAATTTCGCTCACGCCTTCTGCAAAAAGTCATGGGCACGCTTTTTACCGAAGCCGTCCACCGTATGGTCCGCGCCTTCGATGCCCGGGCGGGTGAAATCTATGGCCCGGCCAGTGATGTGCCGCAGGCTGAACCAACCGTTCCAGCCGAATAGCTCGGCATGATCAGGCGATAGCCGTTTCGGCCTTGATGGCCGCCAGGGCCATATCGAGTGCCGTTTCAACCGTTGCCCATCGCACCGCGTCACGATCACCCTCATAGACATGGCGTTCGTGCTGTGTGCCGCCGCCTTGCCGGGCGCAAGAGAGATGCACCAGACCCACCGGCTTTGCCGCCGTCCCGCCGCCCGGACCCGCGACGCCGGTTACCGCGACGGAGAGTTGGGCGCGGGAATGTTGGAGCGCGCCCTCAGCCATGGCGCGGCTGACTTCTTCGCTCACCGCGCCGACGCGCAGGATGAGTTCCGCCGGTACACCGAGCATTTCTGATTTGGCTTCGTTGGAATAGGTGACAAAGCCGCGCTCGACGACGTCTGAGGAGCCTGCCACTGCGGTGAGGCATCCGGCGATCAAACCGCCAGTGCAGGATTCCGCCGTGGCGATCTTGATCCTGTTGTCGCGGCAGGCGGCGAGGAGCTGTTCGGCCCGCGCCGTGAGGGAGGGAGAGATGTTCATACTTTTGTTAGAATCCAAATGTTCCACAATATGATGGCGGCTAGCCCGCCGGCCAACAGATCGTCGAACATCACGCCGAAGCCGCCCTTTATCCGTTTGTCGGCCCAGCCGATAGGCCAGGGTTTGAAGATATCGGCGAGGCGAAACAGTGCGAAGCCGATGGCGTAGAGAACGATATCCGCCGGCACCAAAAGCAGTGCCAGCCATTGCCCAGCAACCTCATCGATGACGATCGGGCCGGCATCGTGACTGGCTGTTCGCACGCTGTAGCGGTGCGCAGCCCAAATCCCGATGACCAAGACGACTGCGATGGCCACACCAAGTCCGATGATTCCCAAATAGTGGCTCAGCACATAAGCCAAGGGCAGGGCGGCCAGCGACCCGGCCGTCCCCGGTGCCACCGGGCTGAGGCCGGCGCCGAACCAAGTGGCGAGCACATGGGCCGGGTGCCATGAAGCCGGGCGACGCGGTTCAGTTTGCGTCATCAAGGTTACCTGTCGCCGGTATGCGAAGCGTGACCACGGCCTGGGCCGCAATGCCTTCCTCACGCCCAGTGAAGCCGAGTTTTTCGGTGGTCGTCGCTTTGAGGTTAACGGAAGAGTGCGGCAGGCTGAGAAGCGACGCCAAATGAGCCTGCATCGCAGCCCGATGGTCCTTCAGTTTCGGCCGTTCGCAAATTAAAGTGATGTCGACATGGTCGAGAGTACCGCGCCGCGCCGCCAACAAATCTAGTGCGTGGACAACGAAAACCTCCGATTTCGCATCGCGCCACTTTTCTTCGCTTGGCGGAAAGTGAACACCGATATCACCTTCGCCTAAAGCGCCCAGAATAGCGTCAACCAATGCATGAAGAGCCACGTCGCCATCCGAATGGCTCATGACGCCGCGCTCGAACGGCACAGGGACGCCGCACAGCATGAGATGATCTCCATCCTCGGCAAATCGGTGAACATCGTATCCTATGCCGACTTTCACCCGCTTGGGCTGCGCGTCCGCGGCGGGCTCGTTCTGCAAGATAAGTTCGGCACGCGCCATGTCGGACTCCGTGGTGATCTTAATATTTTCCTCGCGGCCCTCCACGAGCACAATGCCGAGGCCATACATCTCGGCGACCGCCGCGTCGTCAGTGGCATTGCGGCCCTCAGCAGCTCGATGTGCGGCGAGAATCTCTTCAAAGCGGAAGCTTTGCGGCGTTTGCGCCCGCCACAGTCCGGCGCGCGCGACATCCTGATCTATCAAGTTACTGTCCGCCGTGGCGCGTTTGATGCTGTCGCTAATCGGTAGGGCAGCGATGGCGCCAATATTCTCTTCGAGCGCACCTATGGTGCGGGTGATGAGGGCGCCGTCGATCAACGGCCTGGCGCCGTCATGGATCAGCACCGCGCGCGGCGTATCTTGCGCCAGGCTTTCCAGACCCAAGCGCACAGAATCCTGCCGTGTTTCGCCGCCGTGTACCGGTGTCAGAAGTTTTCCGTCGTACCCGGAATCGAGTCCGGATACCGCCGCTCGATAAAGTTGCTCATCGTCGGGATGGATGACCGTGCAGACGGCGTCAATCGCCGCATGGTTTGTGAACGCCCGGATGGTGTGAAAAAGCACCGGATGCCCGGCAAGCTCGCGATATTGCTTCGGAAGAGGCCCGCCAACACGATGGCCGCGGCCTGCGGCGACGATAAGCGCGACGGTGCGCGGCATGGCCCCTCATTCACATCAACAAAAATCAAACCTATCGTTTTGATCGGCGATTCGCCACTCTTGCGGCCGCGCAACTTGATCAATGAGGGGAATAATTGATGGTCGATAAAACCGTTCGAGAGAATTGGCGGGTCACGTTGGGTGAAACGGCGAAGCGGCTCGAGAGCAATCGAAGTCCGGAGGGCAAGCCGTATGAAGTCGTGATGCGTCACGGCACCATGCATGTCGGCCTCTATGCGCCGCGCGGCAGCGATCCGCAACAACCGCATGTGCAAGACGAAGTCTATTTCGTGATGCGCGGGCAAGGTCAATTCCTGTGCGGTGACGTGCAAAAGGCCTTTGTGCCCGGCGATATGTTATTTGTACCCGCCGGTTTCGACCACCGTTTCGTTGATTTCACCGATGATTTAGCTGTTTGGGTTGTGTTCTATGGCCCTGAAGGCGGAGAGAATGAGTGAATAAAATGCAATAGGATGCTGAAAATGAAACATAAGCATTGGATTTATGGGCACTATATGTGAAACAACTGCTCGATCATAAAATGCTCTTTTTTTGTGCATATAGGGATATGTTTAAATAATGATCACTCTGCCTCCGCTTCAAATAGGCCCGCTTTGCATCGCCGATCCGGTCTTGCTCGCGCCCATGTCGGGCGTGACCGACATGCCGTTTCGCCGGTTGGTCAAGAGTTTCGGGGTCGGGCTGGTGGTATCGGAAATGATCGCCAGTCGGGAAATGCTGCATGATTCGCGGCGCACCAGAGAATTGCTCCGCCGATCCGACGATGAAAAGCCGATCGCCGTGCAGCTCGCTGGCTGCGAAGCGGATGTCATGGCGGAAGCGGCGAGAATAAATGAGCAAGAGGGCGTCGCTCTCATCGACATCAATATGGGTTGTCCGGCCAAAAAGGTGGTGAACGGTCAAGCCGGCTCCGCCCTCATGCGTGACGAAAGGCTTGCCGGGAGCATTCTGCAAGCCGTGGTCGACGCCGTGAACGTCCCGGTGACTCTCAAAATGCGGACCGGCTGGGACGATGACAACCGTAATGCGCCGCGCCTGGCGAAAATCGCCGAAGAGTGCGGCATCAAGATGGTTTCGGTCCACGGCCGCACGCGCTGCCAACTATATCGCGGTCAGGCAGATTGGGATTTCATCGCCGAGGTCAAGGCTGCGGTGCGAATTCCCGTGGTGGGAAACGGTGATGTCGTTGACGAGGAAGACGCGGAAACGCTGCTCAGGCGGTCTGGCGCCGACGGGGTGATGATCGGCCGGGGCGCTTATGGGAGACCCTGGTTTCTCTCACAAGTCGCCCATTATCTCCGCCATGGCCGAAAAATTCCGGCGCCGCCGCTCGACATGCAATGTGATGTGCTATTGCGCCACTACGAAGGGCTGCTGTCACATTACGGCCACGCCGTCGGAGTTCGCGTCGCACGCAAGCACATCGCCTGGTATTGCAAAGGTTTGCCGGGCGAGAGCGAATTTCGCGCGCGCGTCAATCGCATGGATAATCCGACCTCTGTCATTCACGAGATAAAGCAGTTCTATTTACCGCTCGCGGATCGAGCAGCGGCATGAGCGTCCCATTACCATGAGCAGCGCGACTCTGCGCCAGTCACCGGTCGGTGCGGCGGCCGAATCGTTCGAAGCGGCCATTCTTGACGCGCTCCCTCTAGCGGTGTTGCTGATCGGTCGGGACGGTGTCGTTCTGCACGCTAATCCGGCGGCGGAAGAGCTGCTTGGCACCAGCGCGGCGGTGCTGGGAAAAGTCGGGTTGACCGGCATTGTCTCGCCTTTCAGCAACCTTGTCGCGATGATCGAACAAGTGCGCCAGAATGCGCAGACCATGTTTGAACATGGCGTCGAATTGGATTTGCCGCGGGCAGGGGGCCCGCGTCTGGTTGACGTCCGCGCCGCACCCCTCGCGCAGAAGCCGGATCTTGTCGTCCTCTCGCTCGCCATGCGCACCGTCGCCGAACAGTTGGGCCGCCAGTTTCAGCAGCGCGATGCCGGCCGATCCAATGCCGCCATGGCGGCCACATTGGCGCATGAGGTGCGAAATCCGTTGTCCGGCATCCGCGGCGCGGCACAGCTTCTTGAGAGTGGCGCAAGCGAAGAGGACAAGGCGCTGGCCCGGATGATTCGGGACGAGAGCGACCGGATTGCGGCGCTGATCGATCGAATGGAGATATTCGGCGATGAATCCATGCCGCGTGACACGGCAGCGTTAAACGTTCATGAACTGCTTGACCATGTACAGCTCGTCGCCAAATCCGGGTTCGCCGGCCAGGCCGAAATCAAGACGGAATATGACCCTTCTCTGCCACTGGTCGCCGGCAGCCGCGATGAGTTAATTCAAGCCTTCCTCAATCTTGTTAAAAACGCCGCCGAGGCCCTGCCGGCGCGCGGCGGTGAAATCGCCATCAAGACGCGCTACGAACATGGTCTTCACGTGCGTGGCGGCGGACGCCTGCGCGTGCAACTGCCCATAGCCATACGGGTAGAAGATAATGGTGCCGGCATTGCAGAAGATCTGCGAGATTGCCTGTTTGAGCCCTTCGTGACCAGCAAATCGGGCGGCGCGGGCCTTGGCTTGGCGCTGGTGGCAAAAATTGTTGCCGATCATGGCGGTGTGGTCGATGTCGAGGGCAAGCGCGGCAACACGGTCTTTCGCATTCTGTTGCCGGCTGCCGACCAAGGGAGTGTAGCGCGATGAACGCTTCACCAGGCGAGCGCCACGCAACCATTCTGGTGGCCGACGACGACCGTTCCATACGCACCGTCCTGCATCAGGCAATGGCCCGGCTCGGCCATCAGGTGCAGGTCACCGGCAATGTCACGACGTTATGGAAATGGGTGGAACAGGGGGCCGGAGACCTGCTCATTACTGACGTCATGTTTCCGGATGGAGATGCCCTGGATATTCTGCCACGCATCCGCAAGACACGACCGGACATGCCGGTCATTGTTATGAGCGCGCGCAATACATTGCAAACCGCCGTCCGTGCAACGGAGCGCGGCGCATTTGACTATTTGCCCAAGCCGTTCGATTTGAACGAGGTCGCACGCGCCGTGCGGCGTGGTTTGGCGGCAAAAGCCGGTAATAATAGCGAAGCAATTGCCCAGGATGACGAAAGCGAATTTGATGAACGATTGCCGCTGATCGGCCGCGCGCCGGCGATGCAGGAGATCTATCGCACGCTGGCCCGCCTGATGAGCACCGATTTGACGGTCATGATCGTTGGCGAATCCGGAACCGGAAAGGAATTGATCGCGCGTGCCTTGCACGAATATGGCAAGCGCCGCGCGGGGCCTTTCGTGGCCATCAACATGGCTGCGATTCCACGCGAATTGATTGAGAGCGAGCTCTTTGGTCACGAAAAGGGCGCGTTCACTGGAGCGGTCGCGCGCAAGGAAGGCCGGTTTGAGCAAGCCCATGGTGGAACCTTGTTCCTCGATGAAGTTGGTGACATGCCGCTGGAGGCTCAAACCCGCCTCCTGAGAGTTCTGCAAGAAGGCGAATTCATTTCCGTTGGCGGCATCAAGCCGCTCTACACAAATGTGCGGATTATCGCCGCGACCCATCGAAATTTGCGGCAAATGGTTGCCCAGGGATTGTTTCGTGAGGATCTATTTTTTCGCCTGAATGTGGTGCCGTTACGCCTGCCACCCTTGCGCGAGCGCAAAGACGATATAGCCTTGTTGATGCGCCACTTTCTAGTTCGTGCAGTGAACGAGGGCCTGCCGGGGAAAAGCATATCGCCGGCCGCGATGCAGCGCCTGAAATTGCATGATTGGCCGGGCAACGTACGCGAGTTGGAAAATTTGGCACGGCGCATCGCTGTTTTGCATAATGAGGAAATAATCGAACCCGACGCGATTGAGAAGGAATTGGCGGAAAGCATGCCACCGCCTTACAGCGCGGAATCTGAGGGCGCGCTACGAGCGGCCAGCGCGCCAGGAGACGATAATTTGGGCTTGGCAGTTGAGCGTCAACTAAGCGGATATTTTGCCGCACATGAGGGTGAATTGCCGCCCGCAGGTTTATATGACCGCGTGCTGCGGGAAATCGAACGTCCCCTGCTCACAGTCTCCCTGGTAGCGACCGGCGGAAACCAATTGAAGGCGGCAAAAATGCTCGGCATAAACCGCAACACGTTGCGCAAGAAAATTCGCGACCTCGACATTCGGGTGATTCGCGGCGTCAGGCAGGACATTGACGGAATTGAATAGCCAGCAGGTGCAGCCGCCGCCACTGCCATCGCGGCCAGTGCCGGCTGCTGGCCCGGCTCGGCTGCGTGAGTGGTTTGGCCACTGGTCGCGCGCAGTCGGCTTGCCACGCAAGCTCGCCATTGCCGTGGCGGCCGCGGCCATCGCCTCCGGCATCGCCACCTACGGCGCAATGTCCGGATCCGCACCGTTTGGCTCCGACCCCCGAAATGTCTTGATATTGCTCAACATAGATCTGGTGTTGCTTCTCATATTGGGCGCGATAGTCGCGGTGCGGCTAGTGCGGCTGTGGCTTGAGCGCAGGCGTGGCTCTGCTGGCTCCAAACTGCACACGCGCTTGGTCGGCTTGTTCAGTCTGGTTTCTGTAACACCGGCCATCGTCGTGGCGGTATTTTCCGCACTGTTTCTAAATTTTGGTCTGCAGGCGTGGTTTTCGCGGCAGGTTTCGACTGCGTTAGATCAATCGCTTGTCGTTGCCGAATCTTATATGCACGAGCATCAGGAAGCCATACAGGGACATGCCCTTGCAATGGCCAATGATCTCAACAGCCAAGCGCCGTTTCTCGTTCAAAATCCGGGCCGTCTTAGCCAATTGGTCAACCGGTTGGCCGAACTGCGCTCGCTTTCTGACGCGGTGGTGCTCACCCGCAATGGCCGCATCCTGGCCCGTAGCGGGCTCAGTTTCGCGCTGGAATTGGACCGCATTCCGGAGCCCCTAATGCTCCGCGCCGCGGCCGGTGAAGTTGTTGTTTTGACGAGCGAGCCGGATGAGCGGGTTCGCGCGCTGGTCCGGCTTGTCGCTTTCGTCGATGCCTACCTCTATGTCGGCCGGTATATCGAAAGCAGCGTGTTGAATCATGTGCAGCGTGTCCAAGGCGCCGTCGGCCAGTACAAGCAGTTGGAGCGCCGACAATCAGGGTTTCAGATTACTTTCGTTTTGATTTTTGTGGTGGTTGCGCTCCTGGTCCTGCTCGCTTCGATTTGGGTCGGATTAGCATTTTCGAATCAGCTTGTGCGGCCCATAAGCGGTTTGATATCGGCGGCCGAAAGGGTGCGGGCGGGTGATTTGTCCGCGCGCGTTGAAGAGGGTGACGATGGCGATGAAATCGGCAGCCTCAGTAGAGCCTTTAATCGCATGACCGGGCAGCTTGCCGAGCAGCGCGAGGAACTTGTTGAGGCGAATAGGCAATTGGACGAGCGGCGTCAGTTTACTGAGGCGGTATTGGGCGGCGTGTCGGCCGGTGTTATCGGTCTGGACGCGGACGGGCTGGTTACCCTTCCCAACCGCTCAGCACTAAATCTCCTCGAATCAAGTGCTGACGTTTTGATCGGACGATCAGTCGAAGAAATAGTACCCGAAATGATACATCTCATAGAGGAAGCACAAGCCCGCCCCGACCGGTTGATCGAGGAGCAGATTGAACTTGCCCGCGGTGGACGAAAACGAACGCTCCTCGTACGTATTGTGGCGGAACAAGTGGAAGGGAATATTGTTGGCTATGTTGTCACGTTCGATGACATCACGACGCTGGTCGCGGCGCAGCGGACCGCGGCTTGGGCCGATGTGGCCCGGCGCATTGCCCATGAAATCAAAAACCCCCTAACGCCCATTCAGTTATCGGCTGAGCGTCTCAAAAGAAAATATTTGCACGAAATTTCATCCGAGCCCGAAGTTTTCTCAGCCTGTACGGATACCATCGTCCGTCAGGTAGGTGATATTCGCCAGATGGTCGATGAATTCTCAGCGTTCGCGCGCATGCCAACCCCAGTGATGCGGCCGGAAAACTTAGAACAAATTGTCCAGCGTGCGGTCTTACTTCAGCGTGTCGCCCATCCGGACATAGAATTTGTGCTGGATCTGCCGAACGGGCCGGTGACTATGGACTGCGATTCTCGCCAACTTGGCCAATGCTTGACCAACTTGCTTCAAAATGCCGCCGAAGCGATTGAAGGTCGTGAAGAATACCCGGCTGGCGTGGACGAAAAAGGAAAAATTATCATCAAGGTGCGCGGAGAAAATGGTGAGAATGTCATCGAAATTGAAGACAACGGACCGGGTTTGCCGATGGAGAATCGCGACCGCCTCACGGAACCCTATGTGACGACGCGCGCGCGCGGCACGGGTCTTGGTTTGGCAATCGTCAGCAAGATCATGGAGGATCACTTCGGCGAGTTTATTCTGTCCGACCGCTTCGGCGGCGGCGCACTCGCGGTGCTGAGGTTCCCCCCCGCCAAGCTTGACGAGTTCCATGATGGTGCCAAGAAAATAGATGCCGGGGCATAGAGAAATGTCGCACGACATCCTCATCGTTGATGACGAAAAAGATATCCGCTTGTTGGTCGCGGGCATCCTGGAAGATGAGGGTTATCATCCACGTGTGGCGGGGGATAGTGCGGCAGCACTGGCAATGCTTGAGGCCAGTCCGCCGCCGGCTCTGGTGATTTTGGACATCTGGTTGCGAGGCAGCGACCTGGACGGGATGGAGTTGCTCAAGCTGTTGAGCCGCAAACATCCGGAGCTCCCGGTTATCATGATTAGCGGACACGGCAATATTGAGACCGCCGTCGCGGCAATAAAATTGGGCGCCTATGATTTTCTTGAGAAACCGTTCAAATCGGATCGGCTATTGCTGCAAGTTACCCGCGCGCTGGAAGCGGCGGAGTTGCGGCGCGAGAATACCGAGCTCAAACTGCGCGTCGGGCCGCCCCCCAACTTAATTGGGGAATCATCCGCCGTTACCAGCCTGCAAGCGGCGGTCATGAAAATTGCGCCAACCGGGAGCAGGATCATGATTTCGGGGCCGGCCGGTTCCGGAAAAGAAGTTATCGCGCGGCTAATCCACGAAAATTCTCATCGCAAGAGCGGGCCGTTTGTTGTCGTCAACTCGGCGATGATGCGGCCTGACAGCCTCGAGATGGAATTGTTTGGCACCGAACAGGGGTATCCCGATTCCAATAGCGCGCGGCGGATCGGAACATTTGAACGGGCACATGGTGGCACATTATTTTTTGATGAAGTTGCTGACATGCCGCTGGAAACTCAGGGCAAAATGGTGCGCGTGGTTCAGGAGCAGATGTTTGAACGTGTGGGCGGTAGCACCCGCGTTGAGGTGGATGTGCGCGTGATCGCGGCAAGCAACAGGAATCTTGCCGAGGAAATAAAGGCCAAGCGTTTTCGCGAGGATCTCTTCTACCGTTTGAATGTGGTTCCGATTGCGATTCCGGCGTTGCGTGATCGTCGCGATGACATACCCGAATTGGCGCGTCACTTCATGCAGCGCGCCGCTGAATCCTCCGGTCTGCCGCCGCGAGAAATTGCAGCGGAAGCCATGGCTGTTCTGCAATCCTGCGATTGGCCCGGCAATGTGCGTCAATTACGAAATGTCATCGAGTGGCTGTTGATTATGTCGCCCGGCACGTCTAAGGACGTTGTCACAGCGGTGATGCTACCGCCAGAACTCGGCGCTGCGGCAACTGAAATGACGAGCAATCAATGGACTGGCGAAATCATGGCCCTGTCCCTAAGGGAGGCGCGAGAAGTCTTCGAGCGGGAATATCTGGCGATGCAACTCAGCCGCTTTGGCGGCAATATATCGCGTACTGCGCAGTTTGTCGGGATGGAGAGGTCGGCGCTTCACCGCAAATTAAAAGGTTTAAATTTGACTGATTCGGACCGGTCGCGCGACAGAGCGGGTGTCGGCGAGGAATTAGATCGATCATGACCAAACGGGGCATCGTGCGGTGAGGGTAATCGTTTGTGGCGCCGGGCAGGTCGGCTCAAGCATTGCGCGTCAGCTTGCGGGTGAAGCCAATGATGTCACAGTGATCGACAGTGATCCGGTGATCTTGCAAAAGCTCTCTGAGAGCGCTGAGGTCCGCTGCCTCGTCGGCGGCGCTTCGCTGCCCGACGTGCTGGATGAGGCGGGCGCAAAAAATGCTGATATGGTAATCGCTGTGACCTATTCCGACGAGGTCAATATGGTCGCGTGCCAAGTCGCGCATTCCATATTTGGCGTACCGGAAAAGATCGCGCGAATTCGTCATCAGAGTTACCTGTTGCCAGCATGGGCAGATCTCTACAGCCCCGATCATTTGCCAATTGATCTGATCATTTCGCCTGAAATCGAAGTGGCGCACGCGATTGAACGGCGCCTTGAGGTGCCAGGCGCTCTCGATATGTTGCCTTTCGGCGATGGCCGACTTCGCGTTATTGCGGTGCGGTGCCAGGATGGCTGTCCGATCGTCAATACGCCGCTCAGGCAGCTGACCGAAATTTTTCCAGACCTTAATATTGTCGTTCTTGCAATCATGCGCGGAGATAAATTGATCGTCCCACGCGGCGACGACCAAATGTTGGTCAGTGACGAAGTGTATTTCGTTGCCGACACCGAGCATGTAGACCGTTCGATGGCGGTATTCGGGCATGAGGAAAAGAAGGCGCGCCGCATGGTCATTGTCGGCGGCGGAAACATCGGCCTTTTTCTGGCGCGCGATTTGGAAGAAGCGCATCCCGAACTGAATCTTAAGATCATCGAAGTGAACGCCAAGCGCGCGCAATATTTGGCGGAAAATCTTTCCGGCACCACCGTCATACATGGTGATGCCTTGGACAGCGATATTCTGGGGGAAGTGAATATTGCCATGGCCGAAGCCGTCATTGCTGTGTCGAATGATGACGAAGTGAACATCCTGGCGTCGCTTCTTGCGAAAAGGGCCGGTTGCCAGCGCGCCATTACTCTGGTCAACAGTTCGAATTATTCGCCCCTCATGGGCACGCTTGGAGTGGATGTCGCGGTCAGCCCGCGTGAGTCGACAATATCCACTATTCTGCAAAGAATTCGCCGCGGGCGAATATTGGGCATTCAATCGATCCGCGATGGATTAGCGGAGATCGTTGAAGCCGAAGCGCTGGAAACTTCGCCCCTTGTCGGTAAACCTCTCAATGAAATCAAGCTGCCGAATGGCATTCTGATCGGCGCCATTCTGCGCGGCGGCGAGGTCATCATTCCGCGCGGCGACACGGTCATCGCCGCGCATGATCGGGTCGTGGTATTCGCCGCTGCTTCGGCGGTGCGAAAACTCGAAAAATTGTTTGCTGTCAGTCTCGAATTCTTTTGAGGATATGAAACGCGGATGTCAAGAATAGCTTATGTCAACGGCCAGTATGTTGCGCATGCGGAGGCGCAAATCCATGTCGAGGACCGCGGCTACCAATTTGCCGACGGTGTTTACGAAGTAGCCGCCATTTTCCGAGGCCTGATAATTGATGAGGACGGCCACCTTGCGCGTCTCAAGCGCTCGCTAGGCGAGCTGCAAATGCCGATGCCGATGCTGGACCGGCCGTTCGCCGCGGTCTGCCGCGAGACCCTCCGCCGTAACCGCGTGCGCGATGGAATAATCTACATTCAAGTCTCGCGCGGCGTTTCGCGCCGGGATCATCCGTTTCCCAAAAATGTGAAGCCCGCGCTGGTGATGACCGCGCGCGCCGTTGAATGGCCGCTCAACGCAGATGACGATTCCGGTGCTAAAGTCGTCAGCGTCGCAGATATCCGTTGGCTACGCCGCGATGTGAAATCGATATCCTTGTTGCCCAATGTGCTCGCCAAACAAGAGGCGCGCGAGAAGGGCGCCTACGAAGCCTGGCTGGTTGACGCGGATGGCTTCGTGACCGAGGGTTCCTCGACCAATGCGTGGATTGTCGACGGCGACGGCAATATCGTGACCCGCCAGCTGGATAACAATATATTGGGTGGAATAACCCGCGCGACCATCCTTGAACTAGCACGCGAGCACGGGATGGAGGTCATCGAGCGGCCGTTTTCTCTGGCCGAAGCGCTGGCGGCTCCGGAAGCTTTTTTAAGCAGTACGACATCGTTCGTTCGCGGAATCATCGGGATCGATGGGAGCGTGATCGGCGATGGTGCGCCGGGCCCGGTCACTCGCCGTCTGCGCGCTCTTTATCTCGATTATTGCCGAGGCGCCGGCTCAAACGAATAAATGCTGCGGCCGGTAGATTAGTTTCGCACCGCCCAAAATGGCAGCAGACGCAGCTTCCGCAGCCGTGTTGGAGCCAATGAGGGTCGCGAACGGCGGGTTCGCTCCGGAAAATGTTACTTCTTGGTGCTGCCAATTATTTGTCGCTGTGGCGTAAACACCCATATAGTTAGTGAATGCGGCAAGGAAATTCGGCGCGCCGTCAAATTGGCAGCTGTTTTGGTCCGACAGAAAGGTTCGGGCCGCAATAAGAGCAGAAAAGAAACGGGGGAATAAGCCATGCCTAGTGACAAATCACAGAACCTTCAGGACGTGTTTCTAAATCACGTGCGCAAAGTCAAAATGCCGGTCACCATATTTTTGGTGAATGGTGTAAAATTGCAAGGCGTGATCACCTGGTTCGATAATTTTTGTGTGCTCTTGCGACGCGATAACCATTCGCAACTTGTGTATAAGCACGCCATATCGACGGTGATGCCCGGTCAGCCGATTCAGCTCTTTGATTCCGGCGACGATGAAAATGGGCAAGAGGATGATTAGGGACGCCGCCCATTTCCCCTGACACTGCGAGCCCAGGAAATATCGCCACGCCGGTTATCGCCTGTGTCATTCATCCGGATGTGCCGCCAAAAAGACGGCGCAATTACGTTGGTAATGGTGGGCAATCGACGGCGAATAATAATACCGCTGCTCGCGATTGTGAAGCTAGGCTCGAGGAAGCAGTTGGTCTGGCCGGCGCTATTGGCCTGGAAATCGCGTATCGCGCCGTCGTTCCGATACCGCGCATCCGCCCGGCGACCTTGTTCGGCTCCGGTAAAGTTGAGCAAATCGGCGAAATCGTTGTCGCGAATCACGCGGCGATTGTCATTGTTGATGGCACACTCAGTCCTGTGCAGCAGCGGAATTTGGAGCGCGCTTGGGATTGCAAGGTCATCGATCGAACGGCCCTTATTCTTGAAATTTTTGGCGCCCGGGCGCGCACGCGAGAAGGCAAATTACAAGTCGAACTGGCCGCGCTTTCTTACCAGCGCAGCCGCCTGGTGCGGTCTTGGACCCATTTGGAGCGCCAACGCGGCGGGTTCGGCTTTCTCGGTGGTCCGGGCGAGAGACAGATCGAATCTGATAGACGCCAACTTCGCGATCGTATCGCCAGATTAAAGCGTGAATTGAATGAAGTCGCGCGGACGCGCTCACTTCACCGCGCGGCGCGTCACAGGGTGCCCCACCCCGTGGTCGCCCTAGTGGGCTATACCAACGCCGGGAAATCTACCCTGTTCAACCAGTTGACCGGTGCGGAAGTCGAGGTAAAGGACCAAGTGTTCGCGACCCTCGACCCCACCATGCGCGGTTTGACGCTGCCGTCGCGACGTCGGGTGATTCTGTCCGATACAGTTGGCTTCGTTTCGGATCTTCCGCACGATCTGGTGGCCGCATTCCGCGCAACTTTGGAAGAGGTGAGCGAAGCCGACCTCATTCTTCACGTTCGCGACATTTCGCACGCTGAAACCGCGCAGCAGCGGCGCGATGTCCATACGGTTCTTGCGGAATTGGGGCTCGAAGAGAACGTAAAAGCCGGGCTCGTCGAAGTTCACAATAAATCGGATTTGCTCGACAAGGCTACGCGCGATCATCTCGCCGCAGTAACCGAGCAGAGTAGTTCATCTGTGCCCATCTCCGCGCTCCGGGGCGAAGGGCTGGAGCGCCTCTTGAGCTTGATTGACCGGGAATTGTCGGCTGACAGAGAGATCGTGACGCCCAAGATTAATCTGACGGACGGCGCGACAATTGCTTGGCTCTACCGCCATGGCGAAGTCCTGAACAGGTCAGACGATGATTTGCACGCTCATTTTCGGGTGAGCCTCACACCGGCTGACGTAGAGCGCCTGGGTCGGCTCCGAAGAATTGGCCGATAGAGCCGAAACCCGGCTTAAATTCAAGAGTTTAGCCTTCGTTTTAGCTATCCGGTTGACAGGGCGAGGCCTGCGTCCGTATATAACGCCTAGCACTCATCGGCGCGGAGTGCTAATAACCGCGCCGAGAGATTAGCGCAATTTGAATCAGAGGCTCTCGCCTCGCAGAATTTGGTGGGAGATACACCATGAATATCAGACCGTTACAAGATCGTGTCTTGGTTCGCCGTATCGTTGTGGATGAGAAAACAATGGGCGGAATCATTATTCCTGATTCTGCTAAGGAAAAGCCCGTAGAAGGCGAAATTCTCGCGGTCGGGCCCGGTGCACGGGACGAAGATGGAAAAATTCATTCTTTGGACGTATCAAAAGGTGACCGCGTATTATTCGGCAAGTTCGGTGGCACCGAAGTCAAACTTGATGGTGAAGAACTTCTCATCATGAAGGAATCCGACATCATGGGAATCATCAAGTAAAGCAGGCGTAACACTATGGCTAAAAAGGACATCCGGTTCTCCGATGCCGCGCGCGCGAAGATGTTGCGCGGCGCGGACAAACTCGCAGATGCGGTTCAAGTAACGCTCGGCCCCAAGGGCCGTAATGTCATATTTGAGCGTGACGGTATGCCACGCAGCACCAAGGATGGCGTGAGCGTTGCTAAGGAAATTGAACTTTCCGATCGCTTCGAAAATTTGGGAGCCCAGATGATCCGCACTGTGGCGGCCCGCACGGGGGAAGTCGCAGGAGACGGCACCACCACGGCGACGATTCTCGCGCGGGAATTGCTGCGTGAAGGCCTAAAGGGCGTCACTGCCGGAATGAACCCAATGGATGTGAAGCGTGGCATCGAATTGGCGGTTCGGGCTGCCGTCGCTGACATCAAGAAACGGGCAAAGTCGGTGTCCAGGCATAATGAGATTACCAATGTCGCGCGCATCGCCGCCAACAGCGACATAATGGTCGGTCAGATGATTTCCACCGCGATGAAAGAAGTCGGCCAACACGGTGTTATTACCGTCGAGGAAAGCACTGCGCTGGAAAGCGAACTTGAGATCGTCGATGGAATGCGCTTCGACAAGGGATTTTTGTCGCCCTATTTCATGACCAATCAAGAGAAAATGATCGCGGAACTGCGTAATCCTTATATCCTGCTGCACGACAGCATAATCTCCAATCTTGCCGGTATGATAAATATATTGGAACAGGTTGTGCAGTCGGGACGGCCGCTTTTGGTCATTGCCGAGAATGTTGACGGCGAGGCTCTAAGCAGTTTGGTGGTGAACAAGCTGCGCGGCGGCTTGAGCGTCGTCGCCGTTAAGGCGCCTCTATTTGGTGATCGCAAGCGCTCTATTCTCGAAGATATAGCCGTCCAGACGGGCGGCGTCGTGGTCAACGAAGATAAAGGCAACAAGCTCGAAAATCTCACGCTCGATGATCTGGGGCAGGCCTCCCGGGTTGAGGTCAGCCGGATTGAAACCATGATCATTGAGGGCAAAGGCAGTAAGCGCGACGTCGAGGCGCGCTGCCGGCAGTTGCGCAATATGCTTGCCGCTGAAGATTCAGAATACGAGCAAGAGCGCATTCAGGAGCGCCTGGCCAAGCTCGTCGGCGGCGTCGCTGTTTTGAAAATTGGCGGCAGCAGTGAAATCGAAGTGAAGGAACGCAAAGACCTCGTGGATGACGCGTTGAACGCAACCCGTTGTGCGGTTGAAGAAGGCATTGTTCCAGGCGGCGGCGTGGCACTTCTTAATGCCCAACGGGCTCTGACTAAATTGAAGGGCGCAAACGAAGGGCAGCAGTTCGGCATTTCGGTCGTGCGCAACAGTTTGTCGATTGCAGCCAAATCGATTGTTAACAATGCCGGTGACAATGGTGAGCTGGTCGTGGGCAAGTTATTGGAGGGCAAGCCATCCAATCGCGGCTACGATTCTCAGAAAAGTAAATATTGCGACATGATGACCGCCGGAATTATTGATCCAGCAAAAGTAGTGCGCACGGCCTTGGAAGATGCGGCTTCGGTTGCCGGTCTGATGATTACCGCCGAAGCGATGATTGTCGAAATTCCCGAGCTACTTCCGCTTCCCGACCTTCCCGATGGGGCAGACGCCATGCACGGCAATATGCCTGGTGGCATGGGCGGCATGGGTGGTATGGGCGGCATGGGCGGCATGGGCGGCATGGGCATGTAAGGCCCGCCAATACTTGGCTTGGCATATTTCGAATTTAGGACCGGCATCGTTTGATGCCGGTCCTTTTTCCTTTTACCAGGGCAGCGTCCTGAATATTGCGCAGCGGGGAGGGGAAGGGATTAGTTCTCTTCCTTCTTGGCCCGTTGCCAAATTCGTTCGAGTTCTTCCAACGACATTTTCTCAGGCTTTTGATTGTCGGCCGCTGCCAACGCTTCAAGGCGGCGGAAACGTTTTTCGAATTTCGCGTTTGCCTGTCTCAACGCATATTCGGCATCGATTCCCATGTGCCGCACAAGGTTTACACAGGCGAATAGCAGGTCGCCGCATTCGAGATTGAGTTTCTCATTGTTTCCGCCCTCGGATCTGGCTTCCTCGACTTCGGCCAGCTCTTCAGCAATTTTTTCAATGACCGGCGCGGTTTCCTGCCAATCAAATCCCAGGCGTGCGGCGCGCTTTTGTAATTTTTCCGCGCGCATCAGGGCGGGGAGGGCCAAGGCGACGCCGTCAAGTGCACTCGCTGCTGTATTTTTTCCTTCCGCCTGCACCGAGCGCTCATTGGCCTTTAGTGTTTCCCAGGCCAGGCTTTGGTGATTTGCGTCGTTGATTTTTGTATCGGCGAACACATGCGGGTGCCTGCGGATCATTTTGTTGGAGATGCCTGCGGCAACATCGTCGAAATTGAATGCGCCGGCTTCGCGGGCCATTTCAGCGTGATAGACCACTTGCAGGAGGAGGTCGCCCAATTCATCGCGCAGCGCGTCCATGTCGGAATCCTGGATCGCTTGTTCGACCTCATAGGCTTCTTCGATCGTGTAAGGGGCAATGGATTTGAAATCTTGTTCGATATCCCAGGGGCAGCCTGAATCAGGGTCTCGGAGTCGGGTCATGACATCCAACAATGCTCCTATATTCTTACTCATCTAGAATTTCCTAAGTGCGCATAATATATATTATGGAAAATTAATAGTATTGGTTAGACATTTGAAAATCATACTATGTCGTTGATTTTATGCAGCTTTATTAATTTCGATGATTTTCTATTTCGCTCCGGACTTAAAGTTGCAGTGTCATACCGTCATATCCGGGTTCCACTCCATTTGGTAGTCGCGCCAGGAGGTCCTCGTAGTCAAATTGATGCGACATATGGGTGAGAACTGCCCTATCGGGATTCACCCGCGCAATCCAATCGAGAGTGAGATCAAGATGCGCGTGGGTCGGATGTTCCTGAAAGCCAACGCAATCGATGATCCAGAGTTTGATGCCTTTGAGCGCCTCGAAACTGGAATCGGGGAATTCCTTCACATCGGTGGAATATGCGGCATCGCCGAATCTAAAACCGCTCGTAACGGCGCGGCCATGAATTTGGTCAAATGCCAAAATCGATATATCGCCGATCTTGATCGTGTTTCCGTGCGGCAGCACATGTGCATTCAGGCTCGGGCGGCTCCACCAGCTACCGATCGGCTGAAATGCGTAGCTGAAGCGCTCTTGAATCATGTTCAGCGTCGCTTTGCTGCCCCATACGTCGATCGCTCGGTCCATGTTGAAATTTACCGAGCGTAGGTCGTCGAGGCCATGTAGATGATCGGCGTGGGCATGGGTGTAAAGCACGCCATCCAAATGCGTAATTTCGGTATCGAGCAATTGGGCACGAAGGTCCGGCGATGTATCGACCAGAAGCCGCGTATCGCCTTGTTCCACCACGATCGATACGCGCCGGCGCTGGTTTTTGGGATCGTCCGATCGGCATACGGCGCAGTCACAGCCCAGCGCCGGAACACCGGATGAAGTGCCGCAACCTAAAATCGTTATATTCATTTATTATCAAATAGTTTTGAATCGACCCGAGTAAACAACTCGAAGAAATTTTTGCTGCTTTGGTCGACAATTTCCGCGAAATCAACACCCTTCAAATTGGCGATAAATTGCGCGGTATCGCGAACAAAAGCGGGCTCGTTGCGCCGGCCGCGATGCGGTACAGGCGCCAAATAGGGTGAATCGGTCTCCACAAGGAGGCGTTCGAGAGGTATGTCGCGGGCGATATCGCGCAAAGATTCGGCGTTTTTGAACGTCACGATACCGGAGAGGGAAATATAGAATCCGAGATCCAGTGCCGTTTCCGCCACTTCACGGCCGACACTGAAGCAATGGATGACGCCCGGAAACGCCCCCTTCCCCGCCTCTTCGCGAAGAATTTCGCAGGTCTCACTGTCGGCGCTTCGGGTATGCACGATCAAAGGCAGCCCGCACTCCCTGGAAGCATCGATATGCTTGCGAAAGGCAGCGATCTGCTCTTCGCGCGGACTCGTGTCGTAAAAGAAATCCAGGCCGGTTTCGCCGATGCCGATGACTTTCTCGTGTGATTCTACAATGTGGAGTAGATCTGCTGTCGTAAAATCATCTTCCTCGGAAACATGGTGGGGATGGATCCCAACCGAGCACCAGATGTTCGGATAAGCCTCGGCGATCGCCAATACCTGGCTAAATTGGCTCAAGCGGGTGCAGATAGTTTGCAGGGCACCGATCCCAGCTTCCGCGGCGCGCGCCAGGACTGCGTCCCGATCCCCGTCGAAATCCTCGAAATCTAGATGGCAATGGCTATCAACAAGCATAGCGGTACCGGCGTTCAATCTTCGGGCGCGTCATCGACAAAGCGCGGAAATATTGCGCTGGGCGGCGGCAGCTCGGTGCCGGGTTTGCCGGCGCCCGTCGGTCCGAGATGGGAAAAGTCGCGCGCATCCACGGGCACGCCGAGTTGATCGAGCATTCTTGCGCAAGAGTCCGGCATGAAAGGTTGCGCCAAAATTGCCAGATGGCGGATCGCCTCCGCCGCGACGTAGAGCACCGTCGCCATGCGCTCAGGGTCGGTTTTTTTGAGGGCCCAGGGTTCCTGTGCCGCGACATAGCCGTTGGCGAGGCGTACGAACGCCCAGATTTCACTCAGCGCCTCATGAAACGAATGGTTTTCGGCGAGCTCTGTTCTGACCGTATCGATCAAGCTATGCGCCGCAGCGAGTAAGGCATCATCTACGTCGCGCAATGCTCCCGGCTGCGGTAATTTCGCCTCACAATTTTTGTTGATCATCGACAGCACGCGTTGGGCCAAATTGCCAAAATCGTTGGCGAGCTCGCTATTGATCCGCCCGACCATCGCGCGGTGCGAAAAATCACCATCATTGCCGAACGGTACTTCACGCAGCAGGAAGTAGCGTACTTGGTCGAGGCCGTAGCGCGTCACGATGTCAGAGGGCTCGATTACATTGCCGAGCGATTTTGAGATTTTTTGGCCTTCGTTCGTCCACCAGCCATGGGCGAAAACCCGCTTTGGTGGCTCGAGCCCGGCGGCCATGAGAAATGCCGGCCAATAAACTGTGTGGAAGCGCAGGATGTCTTTTCCGACCATATGCAAATCGGCCGGCCAAAATGTCTTATACTTTTCGCTGTCTTCGTCTGGAAATCCGGTGGCGGTGATGTAATTGGTGAGGGCGTCGAGCCAGACATACATGATATGCGCATCATCACCCGGCACCGGCACGCCCCAGCTGAAGCTTGTGCGTGAAATCGAAAGGTCGAATAGTTCGCCTTCGACGAAACTGATCACTTCGTTGCGCCGTGTTTCCGGCGAGACGGTATTGCTCCCCGCCGCGCCGTAATATTCCAGCAATCGATCGCGCCAATCGCTGAGTCGGAAAAAATAGCTCGGTTCCTCAACCCACTCTACTGGCGCGCCGCTCGGCGCCAGCTGTCCACCGTCGGCGCTCTTGACCAGCTCCGATTCCGCGTAGAATGCCTCGTCGCGCACCGAATACCAGCCGCCATAGGTATCCAGATAGATGTTGTCCCGGCCCAAAGGAGATTTGTTGCCGGCGATACGGCGCCATAATTCCTGGCAAGAGCGGATATGGCGCGGTTCCGTGGTGCGAATGAAATCATCATTGGAGAAGTTCATCAATTTGGTGAGCTCGCGGAAGCGTCCGGACACCTCATCGACAAACTCCTTCGGCTGCCGTCCTGCCGCCGCAGCCGATTTTTCCACCTTTTGGCCATGCTCGTCGGTGCCGGTGAGAAAGAATACGTCACGGCCATCGAGGCGCATAAAGCGCGCAACGACATCACAAGCGAGCGACGTGTAAGCGTGGCCGATATGCGGCGAATCATTCACATAGTAGATCGGCGTGGTGATGTAATATGCGGTTTTCCGCATGATGCGCGCGCTCCTCGGGCTTAGGTCAATCCCCTGCCGCCTGCTGCAATGCGGTGAAAGCGTTCAATATCACGTGCTTTCGATCGAGATTGACGGCTTCGGCGCGGGCAAACAATCGGCTCAGTTTTTCCCATACCGCAGCCCAATGTTCAAGGTCGCCCTTAGCCAATAGGCGCCGGCGCAGCGCGTCCTCGCGCTCCGAAATGCCGCGCCGCTGAGTTGATTTCGCGCCATCGCAGATCAGGTGATTGAGCCACCAGACAAGCAAACCGGAAACTGTATGAAAGGCTTCGGCACCGTCGTTGCGTGCGACCCTATCGCCGAGACTATGAACAGCGCGGATATCGAGATCAGGCAAACCGCTGAGGATGCCGATCAGTTTCTCGTAGAGTTCCACCCCACCTTGCTCCGCCAGCGCCAGAGCGCGGCCCGGGCTGCCCTCCGAAATCGACGTCAATATTTCTCGCTCCTGCGCGCCCAGTCCAGGCGCGATTTGCATGGCGATGAGATCGCTCACCATGGCATCGGTGAGCGGGCGCATGGTCAGCGAACGGCAGCGCGAGCGGACGGTCGGTAATAAGCGTGCCGGCGCGTGGCTAACGAGCAGAAACAGAGTCTGTGGCGGAGGTTCCTCAAGGTATTTGAGGATCGCGTTGGCGGCGTTCCGATTCATGTCTTCGGCACCGTCGACGATAACCACGCGCCACAGACCTTCCCCTGGCGTGAGAGAAACCAGGCGGCCGACCCGTCTGACATCGTCGACCACGATTTCTGAGCGCTTTTTGCCGGTTTTTTCATTTGTACTTCGCTCGATGGTCATGAAATCGGTATGGCCGCCAGACGCGACGCGGCGGAAAATCGGGTGGTCCGGTGCGATAAAAAGCGGCCCACTCTCGCCGCTTCCCTGTGGACCGCCGGCGAGCACAAATCGGGCGAACTGATAGGCAAGCGTCGCCTTGCCGATGCCGCGTGGACCAGAAAGAAGCCAAGCATGCTGCAACTTGCCTGCGCGCCACGCCTCGAACAGCGTTTTGACCGCATGTTGGTGGCCGCAAAGAACAGAATTATCACGCGGTGGGAACGGCGCGGGCGGCGATATGGCGTTTAAATCGTCAGCCAAGTTGTTCAATCAACCTATGATGCTTCAATTTTGAAGCGCTCTTGCACTGATTGCCAGACGGCTTGATGGACGCTGTCGGTGTCGAGCGCGCCATCTATCACTCGGCAGCGCGCGGACTGGGCTTCGGCAATGCTAAGAAATCCGCAGCGCAGCCGCTCGTGCATGGCGCGGTCCATCTGTTCATAGCGGCTGACGCCAGCAGCGCGGCGTTCGGTTCGCGCGAACCCATCGACGACTGGCAGATCAAGAATTAGCGTGAGATCCGGCATCGCGGCGCCGGCAGCCAGCTCCCCTAAGTGGTTTAGCTTGTCGAGGTCGACGCCTTGGCCGTAGCCCTGATAAGCCAGGGTCGAATCCAGAAAGCGGTCGGTGATTACCCAAATGCCGCGCTCGAGCGCCGGCAAGATGGTGCGCTGAACATGATCATGTCGCGCGGCATTGTGCAGCAGTGCTTCCGTGAGCGGGTCCCAGCGCTCGACCTGACCAGAAACAAGCAGGGCACGAATTTCCTCAGCACCGGGGGAGCCGCCGGGCTCGCGCGTCGCTAGCGTCTCAATGCCGAAAATTTCCAGACGCCGGCAAAGAAGCTGCGCTTGGGTGGACTTCCCGGCGCCCTCCCCGCCTTCAAAGCTAATGAATTGGCCGCGCGCCATATCCGCCGCTCAACGTGTTTGCTCGCCCCAAAGCAGATGATTGAACGCGGCGCCGATCCGCCCGAAGGCGGACAGGCGGCCGATTTCAGTTCCCGCCACGAGCGGAAGTTCGATGGGTTTTCTGTCGCCAGCGGTGACCACCAGTTTGGCGATCTCTGTGCCCATTTTCACCGGCGCGGGTACCGGCCCGGGCGCCAGCACCTTAACCTTTAATTCGTGCCGTTGGCTGCGCGACAGGGTCACGGTCAGGTCATGATTAATTATCAAGGGCACATTCACTTTGTCTCCCAGCCACACTTCGACCTGTTCGACAATGTCGCCGGCCTTGAACAAGGTGTAGTTGGAATATTCAGTGAAGCCGTGATCGAGAATGCGTTCGACCTCATGGGCTCGTTCGTTCACGTTACTCATGCCATTCGCCACCGCAATAATGCGTCTGCCGCCCCGGCTTGCCGACGCCGTTAGACCATAGCCCGAGGCCTCCGTGTGGCCGGTCTTGAGGCCGTCGGCGCCCGCATAGGTATAAAGCAGAGGGTTGCGGTTGCCTTGCTTAATGCCGTTATAGGTAAAGTTTTTCTCTTGAAATATGGAATAAAACTGCGGAAAATTTCGAATAATGCTGTGTGCCAATATGGCTAGGTCGCGCGCCGTGGTGACATGTTGCGGGTCCGGCCATCCGGTAACATTCATGAAGTGGCTGTTGTTGAGGCCAAGCTTTTTTGCTGTCGCATTCATGAGATCGACAAATTGCGCTTCCGATCCGGCAATGCCCTCGGCGAGCACAATACAAGCGTCGTTGCCGGACTGCACGATGACGCCGCGCAGTAAATCGTCCACCGAGATTCGGCTGTTCAGCTCAACGAACATCTTAGACCCGCCCATACGCCAGGCTTTTTCGCTCACCCTCAACGGGGCGTCGAGCGACAGGCTCCCTTCCGTCAATGCTTCGAAAACGACGTAAAGGGTCATCAGTTTGCTCATCGAGGCCGGAAACATGGGCTGGTCTGAATTCTTCTCAAGCATCACCGCCCCGGTGGTGTCATCAACGAGAATCATTTGTGCGGCGCTAGTCTCAAACGCGGCTGTGCCGTCGCTCGGTGCGCCAGCAAGCAGGATAAAGGAAATCAGGCTCGCGGCACTGAATCGCATTATCCTTTTCGCACGCTGTCCTGCCGGCGGCCGCAACCATTTTAATATATGGAACATGTTATTTAAGTCTCTCGCTTGGTCTTTGCGGATGCGTGCGGGGGCGCAAAGTGGAGCTTAGCCGCCTTCTCCTGAGCATGCCACGGCGTAAGAAAGTTATTGGGCCACGATAAGGCGGGCATCGCTATGTCCGGCCCCGATGACTTTTGCCAGGAGGCTGTCCGCCTGTTCGAGGTCGGCGATCGGCCCCATTCGCACTCGGAACAGAGTGCGGCCGTTGATATTGGCCGCGGAAATAACGCTGCGCGAGAGCCCGCTCAGCTGTCGCGCGAGGGTGACGGCATTGGCGCGCTCCGCAAAGGCGCCAATCTGAACGAACGTGCCGGTGAGCGTGGTGCCGTTTTCCGGCCCCAAAGTGGAGGATAATTCATCATTGCCGCTGCTGCCCAATTCGCTCTCGGGGGCGTCCAGATACTGGCTCGAGATTGCCGGGCGTTCGACGGTGGGCTCGCTTTCCATTGCGACCACTTCCTCCGTGTCCAAGCGCCGTTTCGGCTGCTCGCGGTCGGCGATGACGGTCAATGGCGCAAATTCAAGAAACTCGACCCGTACTTTTGCTGTGCCATTTTTGTGAAATCCGAGGAGCTGGGCGCCACGCCGCGAAATATCGATGATGCGCCCGGGGACGAACGGTCCGCGGTCATTCACGCGCAGCATCAGGGTGCGGCCGTTTTCCAGATTGGTCACACGCGCGGTGCTTGGCATGGGCATGGTCTTGTGCGCGGCGGTCAGCTCGTTCATGTCATAGCGCTCGCCGTTGGCAGTATTACGACCATGAAATGGCTCGCCGTACCAGGAAGCGATCCCGGTCTCATTATAGCTTGGGTCGAAATGCGGAAAATAGCGCACGCCTTCCACCAAATAGGCATTGCCGAGCTTATAGCCGGCCGGAACGGGCAGGCTCGGCGGTGGTTCGGCCGTAGGCTCGCCTTCAATTGCTCGGTTGAGTTTCTTGGCGGAATGGAAAATGAGCGAGGTTTCGTCGCAGGCGGACAGCAGTGCGGCGCCCACGGACAAGGCGGACAAAGCAGCGATGGTCCGCAAAATTCTCATGATCTGGTGGTCTCAGCTTTTGACAACACTATCCCTTGATATGTTACTGGCCTGCAATGCGATCGGCAAGATGCCCGACGGCCATGGCGAAATAGGTCGAGCGGTTCCATTTGAGTGTCGTTTTGAAGTTGTCATAGACGAGAAAGGCTGGCCCGCTATCGCTACCGGGGAAAACAATGGAGCCCATCATACCGGCCACGATGGGAAGGTTTTGACCGTTGGCCCGGCGCACGCCAAGCGTCTGCCACTCGGCCAGCGATTTGGAAATTTTTAAGCTGGCGAGCGCAGCGTCGAAATTAGCGGGAAGCTGTATCTTGCGCCCCCATGTCTGGTCGCCCTTCCAACCGGACTTGGAAAGATAATTCGCCGCCGAGCCAAAGACATCCAATTTGGTGGTCCAGATATCGCGCCTGCCGTCACCGTCGAAATCGATGGCAAAGCGGACAAAGCTCGATGGCATGAACTGACTTTGCCCCATCGCGCCGGCCCAACTGCCGGTCATCGCCTCGGGTGCGATATGGCCTTCTTCCAATATTCTGAGCGCGTCCAGCAGCTCGGCGCGGAAATAGGCGCTGCGCCTGCCATCAAAGGCGAGCGTGGCGAGCGAGGCGATAACGGAAAAGCCGCCGGTATGCTGGCCGAAATTGGTCTCGATACCCCAGAGCGCCACAATAAATCGCGGCTGCACGCCATACACCTTCCGCACCGCCTCAAGCGCCGCGGCATTTTCTCTGAGCCTCTCGCGCCCCTTCGCCACGCGTGAGTTGGGCACCACACGGTCCATATACTGTTCGAAAGTAAGCGTGCCTTCGGGCTGCGAACGGTCGAGTTCGATCACCCGTGGGATCGGTTTCACGTCGGCCAAGGCGGCATCGAGGATTACGGCAGAAATCCCCTGCCCCAGCGCCTCAATTCGCAGTTCTTCAAGCCAAACCGCAAAATCCGGTGCGTCGCCTTCTGCGCGAGCGGTCGGGCTGCCGAATGGGCCGGACATCGGCAGAAGCGCGAGCGTCAGCAGAGCAAACAATAATATTCGCAAACGCCACATATTCGACTCCACACAAATGCCAAGAAAGGTCGCCCTATGCCACAGTCAGACGAGAACAGCAACAGTTCGCCGCCGCAACTCACGCGGGTTTGAAAGTGAATTTCCCCTAAACCGCGGCGACTATGAAAGTTATTCGAGCAAAATTGATCAAGAAATATGGTGAGACCGCGTGAAACTGTCCAGCCGCCGCCTATGAACTCGAGCGTTGTGCCGCCGCAGATTAGGCATATTCCAAAAGGATATTAGGGCGTAGGCTTGCTGGAGAGAGTGTGACAGGGATAGGGAAGGAACAACATTATGCCGCAACAGATAGAGCGCATGGATCCGGCGCGGACGGTTTTAATCATCGTCGATATGGAGAATGATTTCGTCAAACCCGGCGCCGCCTTCGAAGTGCCAGCCGGCCGCGAGATGCTGCCCAAGCTGAAAGAGCTGATCGGCTTTTGCCGGGGCACCGGGATCAGCGTCATCTACACTACCCACGCGCATCGGCCGGATGGCACAGACGCCGGACGCTTCGCCGATATATATCCGGCCATTGCCGAAGGCCGAGGGCTGGTGGATGGCTCTGACGGCATTGAGGTCTACGCTGACATCGCGCCCGAGCCCGGCGAAGTGATCATCAAGAAGCACCGCTATAGCGCGTTTTTCGGCACCGATCTCGACATGATCCTACGCGGCCTCGGCACCGACACGGTAATCGTGACCGGCGTCACCACAGAGAATTGCTGCCACGCCACGGCGCGCGACGCGATGTTCCGCGACTACCGCGTCGCCTTCATTTCAGATTGCACTGCCACCCTCGCCTACCCCGACCTCGGCTACGGCGCCCTCTCCGCCGACGAACTTCATCGTTCCACCTTGATAGCGCTGGCATTCTCCACTGCGCATGTCATGACGGCGGCAGAGTGCATCGAAAAAGTGAGGGAGGAAGCGAATAAGGCGGCGGCAGAATAACGCTATTCGGCGGAATCTCGGTACTGTTAGGCTCGCCCAAGGCCAAAGGAAATATGGGCGGCCGACCGAGTGATTGGGTTGTGCTTGGCAGAATCTAAAACGCTTTGTTGAGGGGCACTGCCCAAATAGTCTCTAGGCGGGACCTAGTAAGCGCCGCTCCGCGCTCCTCAACCGTACTACCACCACCAGTCCGATCGCCGGGCCGATCAGCATCACCCACCAGAAATTTTCCCAGCTGCCGAAGCTGCTCGTCAGCGCACCCATGATCGGCGGGCCAAGCAAACTGCCGATGGTCGCGCCCTGAATGACGAAGCCGTTCGACATCGCGTTTTGTGCTGGGCTCGGCGCATGTGCAGCCGCGCCGGCGAGGCAGGCGGCGGGCAACAGGCCGGAGAGCGAGCTGAAGGCGATGGCCAACAGGATTTTTCCATCGCCGCCGACGGCGGCGGAAAACACCAGCGGGATAGTCGTCGCCATGATGACGAAGGAGAAGGCGATCAGACTCCAGCGCGGGGCGCCGCGCCGCATCATTATCCAGCCGGCGGCGAGGTTGCCGAACACATTGACGAACACCACAAGCGCGGCAAACAGCGATGCGTTGGTCAGCGAGCGGCCCTGGGTCTCGATCAAAAATGTCGGCAGCCAGGTCATGACGGCGAACCATTGCAGCGAATAGAGCGTAAAAATAACGCCGAGCAGCCACGGGCCGGGGCGCGCCATCAAGGCTTTGGTGCCGGGCCAATCGAAGGCGCGCGGTGCCTCGGCATGTGGTGCTTCAATTCTGGGCGCGCCGTCGTTTGCCTGTTGTAGCGATCGGGGCTCCTGCCCACGCCGGCTTTTCGGGCGCAGGCCGAGCGGCAGAACAGCGATGAAGGCGGCCAAGACAGCGGCGTTGACCAGCCACAGGCCTTGCCAGCCGATGCCGTCCAGCATAAACGGTGACAGCACCATGATGATCGCCATGCCCATCGGCATGAACGTCGACCAGATGCCGATGGCTAACGGCACATCGCCCGGCCGCGCAGCGCCGGAGATGATTTTGGGCGCCGATACAGCGACGGCAATATACCCCACACCCTCAATCACGCGCGTGGCCAGCAAGATGCCGGTCTCGGCGGCAAGGCCGCCGATCAGGCTGCCGAGAGCCAGAAGGATGAGGCCGCCAAACAGCAGACGGCGCTCGCCAAACCGGTCGGCAATGGCGCCCACGGCGACGCCGAACAGCGCGCCGACGACGAAAAACAGCGACGCCACCAGGCCGGCGGTAACGCGGGATAGCTCCAGATCCTCGGCTATGACCGGCAATGCCGGCGGCACCTTGCCGACCTGCATCGCGGTGATAATTCCCGCTCCGACCGCCAGCAGGATGATGGTCCAGTTGGATTGCTGGTCTTTATTCACTTTTCGTTTGATCCCTCAGGAGCCGGGCGGCCGCGTCCGCTCTCTTGGCTGCCTCGTATTAACTCGGGCGCGCGGTCGCTCTTGCCGGAATGCATAGAGCATTCCGATTGGCGGTGCCGGTGGGTAAATTTATTAATGGTGCGCTCACAGCACTTCGGGATTGACGACATAGGCCGGGTCGAGTTTGCCATCCATGGCGTCGAGCGAGTTTTGCGCGCAGACGATGGCGGAGCGGTGAAAGCATTCGCGGGTGAGGCCGCCGATATGTGGGGTGAAGACCATGTTGGTATGGCTTAGGAGCGCGCTGCCGGGCTCCGGCGGTTCTTCTTCGAACACATCGAGACCGGCGGCGTATATATGACCCGACGTGATCGCCGCGCTTAACGCATCGCCATCTACCACCTGGCCACGCGAGGTGTTTACCAGCAAAGCGCCATTTTTCATGCTTGCCAGGGCCGGCGCGTCGATCATGTGACGGGTTTCGTCGTTCAATGGGGTGTGCAGGGTAACGATATCGGCGTCGGACAGTGCCGCGGCGAAATCCGGCGCCGGCGTGAATCCCGCAGCGCTGATCGCGGTTTGCGGGATGTAAGGGTCACACACCATCACCTCCATGCCGAAGGCTTTGCAGCGCGGCGCCACGCGGCTGCCGATGCGGCCGAAGCCGACGACGAGCACAGTTTTCTCATACAGCTCGATGGTGTGAGCGGATTCACGTATCTGCCACCAATCGCCGCTGCGCAAAGCCGCGTCATAGACCAGGCCCTGCTTGGCGGCGGCCAACATGAGATAAAGCGCGAGCTCGGCCACGGTGACCGAGTTGGCATCGCCGATGGTGGCGACGGGAATGCCGCACGCACTGGCCGCAACCATATCGATATTGTCATAGCCGACGCCGTGGCGGGCGACGACCTTGAGATTTGGCGCGGCGCGCAGATCGTCGGCATCGAGCGGCAAATAGCGCAGGATAATAGAGTCCGCGTCGGCCAATTCACGGCGCAGACGCTCTCGTTCATCGCGTTCGACGGTGACGATTTCCATGTTTTCACGCGCTTCGAGCAGGGCGCGCGCTGCTGGGTCGACGGCGTCATGAATGATGACCTTGGGCATGGCTATTCTTTTCGATTGTCGAGATGGGTCCCGCTCGGTCATTCTGTAGCGAAATGCCGCCGAGCGGGCAATGCCAACCACCGAAAGAGGCGAACGATCATGAGCGGACAGCAATCAAATTCAGCCGAGGCACGCGACCTCGCCTATCACCTCCACTCCTTCACCCATCTGCCGAGTTTGGCCGAGGATGGGCCACTGGTGCTAGAAAGCGGTGACGGCATCTACGTTATCGACAATCAGGGTCGACGCTACATCGAAGGTATTTCGGGCCTGTGGAACATCGTCGTCGGTTTTAGCGAGGAGCGCATCGCCGAAGCGGCTTATGCGCAAATGAAAAAACTGCCCGCCTATCACACCTTTTTCGGGCGCACGGCCGCGCCGGTGATCGATCTCGCCGAGCGTTTGATCGAACTGGCGCCGGTGCCGATGAAGCGCGTCTATTTCGTCAATTCTGGCTCGGAAGCCAATGACACCGCGATCAAGATGCTGTGGATGTTGAACAAAGGCGCCGGTCGGCCGGAGAAGCGCAAAATCATCTCGCGCAAGAACGCCTATCACGGCACCACGGTCGCCTCGTGCAGCCTCAACGGCAAACCATATATCGAGTGCTTCGGTCTGCCGCTCAAGGAAATCCTCTATACCGATTGCCCGCATTATTGGCGCGACGGCAGACCCGGCGAAAGTGAAAGCGATTACGCTCAGCGTCTGGCTGACAATTTGGAAGCCCTGATCCAGGCCGAAGGCGCCGATACGATTGCCGGCTTCATCGCGGAGCCCGTGATGGGCGCCGGCGGCGCGCTGGTGCCGCCGCAAGGCTATTTTGAAAAGATCGAGGTGGTATTAAGAAAGCACGATATCGCTATTATCGCCGATGAGGTGGTGTGCGGCTTTGGCCGGACGGGCAGCATGTGGGGCTCGCAAACCTTCAACTTCCGCCCCGATATCATTTGCACCTCGAAATGCCTGACGGCGGGTTATTTCCCGATGGGTGTGGTGCTGATGTCGCCTGAAATCGACGCGCAATTGATGCACGCCGCCGAGGCGTTGGGCGAATTTCCGCATGGCTTCACCACGGCGGGCCATCCCGTGGGCGCCGCGGTTGCGCTAAAAACCTTAGAGTTGATCACCGAGCCTGGCGGCATGTTCGAAAATCTCTGCAATGTGGCGCCGCGTTTCCAGGCGGGATTGCAAAGTTTTGCCGATCATCCGTTGGTCGGCGAGGCGCGCGGCGTCGGCTTGATCGGTGCATTGGAAATCGTCGCCGACAAAGCCAGCAAAACACCCTTCGCCGAGGAACATCTAATCGGCGAGCAGGTGGTGCGCGCGGCGCAACGCAATGGATTGATCCTCCGGCCGATCGGAGAATCGGTGATCTTCGCGCCGCCGTTCATTATCAACGAGGCCGAGATCGATGACATGTTCGTCCGCACCCGGAAAGTATTGGACGAAATCGAAGCACTAGTTCAAAGCAATGGATTGCGTGCTGCCGCCGTAGCCGCAGCCGCAGAATAACACTTAGCATTCGGGAGAAATAAGTAATGCCTATCGGAGTGAATTTACCAAGCGTTGCCCGGGTCCGGGAATTGGCCGAATCTTTCGGCATCGAAATGAGCCAAGAAGAAGGAGTGGCCTACCAGGGATTTATGCAGGGCGTGGTCAATTCCTCGCGCCGCGTCGACGCCATGACCGAGGACAAGCCCGAGGTCAAATATCCCCGCACCCCGGGTGCTCGCCCGAAGCCGGAAGACAATCCTTATAACGCATGGTATTGGCGCTCGGATATCAAGGGGTCGGGCAAGGGAATTCTCAAGGGCCTCAAGGTCGGCGTCAAAGACGCGGTCTGCGTTGCTGGCCTGCCGATGATGAACGGCAGTCGCCTGTTCGAGGGCTATGTGCCCGATATCGACGCCACCATCGTTACCCGAATTCTCGATGCCGGCGGCACCATTATCGGCAAGACCAATTGCGAGGATATGTCGTTCTCGGGCGGCAGCCATACTTGCGCTCTCGGGCCGGTGCGCAATCCGCACAATCCGGGTCATTCGGCCGGCGGCTCGTCAGGCGGCAGTGGCGCGTCCATCGCTGCGGGCGATTGTGAACTCACCACGGGCGGTGACCAAGGCGGATCGATCCGCATTCCCGCGTCTTGGACCGGCATCGTTGGCCACAAACCAACCTATGGCCTCGTGCCCTACACCGGCGCCATGATGATCGAAATGACCATGGATCATGTTGGCCCTATGGCGGACAATGTGGAAAATTGCGCTCGCTTGTTGACGGCGATGGCTGGTCCCGACCCGCTCGATCCCCGCCAGCGCGGCGTTATTCCAAAGAACTATGTGAAGGATTACACCGCCGCCCTCGGCAAAGGCTGCAAAGGGCTCAAGATCGGCGTGCTCGAAGATGGCTTCGGCTTTCCCGATCCGTGGGGCGATACCGGGCTGCCCGGAAGCGAAAAAGGCGTCGATAAGAAAGTGCGGGAGACGATCGCGCGTCTCCAAAAGAAAGGCGCAAGCGTTACCAAAGTTTCTAATCCGCGCCATCAGGATGCCTTTCATCTATGGAGTATCATTATTCTCGAAGGCTCCACCGCGTTCATGTTGAAGGGCAATGGCATCGGCACCAACTGGTCTGGATTCTACAACACCCAGCTACTCGACAATGTGGCCAAATCTGCAAAATCCCGCATGAACGACATATCCGTTTCAGCCAAGCTCGTTTTGCTAGCGGGCGAATATTTACAGAATGATTATTACGGTCGATACCATGCCAAGGCGCAGAATATTCGCGCCCAGATCAACCGCTCGTATGATGAATTGCTGGAGAAGTACGATGTCCTCGTGATGCCGTCGGTGCCCATGGTGGCGCCGCCAATTCCCGACAATGATTCACCGTTGGAAGAGCGTGTCGGCAATTCGCTTAACATGATTCACAACACCGCATGCATTAATCTCACCGGCCATCCGGCTATCAGCGTGCCGTGTGGGATGAGCAACGGACTGCCGGTTGGCTTTCAGGTTGTCGGCAAGCATTTCGATGATCTGACCGTTTTGCAGGTCGCCGATGCGGTGGAGAAACTCGGCAACTGGAAAAATATGTGATACCGAAATGCATTTTAAATTCCGGCATGCGCGCCAAGATAAGGCCGCGGTCGCGGCCGCCTGGCGCTTGAAGGAACATATAAAGAGGCGCGCCCGAGTTAGTTAATACGAGTAGCCCTCAGGGAGCCATGTGGCGCGGGCGCGCCGGCCCGGTGTTAAGGGCTATTAAATTAAAGATGACCGGTTGCGCCTGGCCTAAGAGGGCGCGGTCAGACAATCGTCAGGCAGGCAGTCGATAGCCGTAAAGTCGCGATGGGCGATCCATTCCGGGCGCTGAAACTTACGGATATGGTTATCGACATGGCAGGCGCTGATATAGACGATGGTGCGGCTGAAGGGGCTCATGTTCCCGGGCGAACCATGTACGAGATTGCCGTGGAACATCAGCACCGAGCCGGCTTTGCCCAATGGTGCAACCATGCCTTTTTCATCGGCGAGACGGGTGACGGTTTCCTTGTCGAGTGTCCACAATGGATAGGACGTGGTGGCGAGGTCATGTCCAGCGCCAAAGACGCCGTCACGATGGCTGTCCGGAATTAACATGAGCGGGCCATTGAAGGTGGTTACGTCTTCCAGAAAGAGGGCGATGTTGAGCGCCCGAGCATCAGGCATGTCATCGTCGCGCTGCCAGGTACCGTAATCTTGATGCCATTGCCAGACATCGCCGTCAAAGGCGGCTTTGGCGTTGACCTTGAACTGATGCAGATAAACATCGCCGTCCAGGATTTGGCGTACCGGTTCGATCAGCCTGGGATGGCGACTGAGGCGCCTAAAGGGTTCGGAGTAGTATTGCGCTGCAAAGGCGGTGCGCGGTGTCTCACCATCTTTCTCACGCACCACCTCTTCGCGCCGAAGCGAAAAGATGCGCGGCACGTCTTCTGTAAGAACGGCGACTTCCTCGGCGGAGAACAGGTTTTCCAGAAAAAGCCAGCCGCTGCGCTCGAACTCGGCCAATTGATTTTGGTTTAATTTCATATTTGTTGCCCCTCAGACGGCGGGTGGGCGCGGCCAAGCTTTTGGCTATCGCGTATCAATTCAGACGCGCCGTCGCTCGTGTCAGAACGCCAGTCGCATTCTGTTTCTGTTTCACGCATATCGTAGCGCAGGGCCAACCCGTCAGACCATCGCCAGAGCGTAAATCTCGTGCTGATAGCCTTCTAGGTAAAGGCCAGTGCAACCGATCGGGGTCCACGCCGGTCCCCTGCCCTTGCCCCAAATCTCTTCGCCGACCTTCATCACTTGGCTCCAAGCGCGCGGGTCTTTATGAAATGACGTGATCTCGACCACATCGGCGAGGCTGGCGCCGTGTTTTTCCAATATGCCGCGGATCTGGCTGAAGCAATAGCGCGCCTGGGCCGCCGGGTCGCCTGGTGCGATGATATTTTTCGCTCCATCGGACGCGACTTGGCCGGAAATGCCGATCAGCCGGCCTTCCTTCTTTTTCGCCGCCCCCGCGATGCGCTCTTTATACCAATGCACGCTCGGGATATTGGCAGCGATGCGCGGGCCTTTGCTGAAATCGGCGATCGCGCGGTAGGCGCCGACCATGCCGATCTTGTGAAATCCTGTCATGGCGATGGCGGTATAGGAGGTCACGCCGTTGACCGGCACGTTTTGCACCACTTCGTTGCACCAGCAATTGACCGCATCGTCCATGCCGCGTGCGTCCTGATTGAAGCAGATCATATCAACCACATCCTCGAGACTGGTGCCACCGGCCTTCAAGGTATCGCGCAAAAGGTCGTAACAAACACGCGCCTGAGCATAGTGATCGCCGGGTGACACGACATTTCCTGCCGCATCGGCGGAAACGATGCCGGAGGTGAATAGATAATCGCCTTTGGTGCAGGCCGCCGACATCGGCAGCTTGTTCATCCAGGTCATCGATTTAGGCGTGACGCATTTCTTCTTGCCGGCGCCGAGATGGGCAATTGCGCGGATACTGACGAGAAATTCCGGACCGTATGTGCCGTGCATGCCGAGCGCCGTCCAGGCCGGAAAATCCTTCTTGAACACCTGTCGTCCGACATCGAAGACGGCGTCAATATCACGCACATCGGAATGAAACGACATGATATCGACAATGTCCGCCATCGAACCGCCGGCCTCGGTGACTAGCGCCTTGATCTTGTCGAAGGCCGCCCGCGCTTGCGCCTTCACATCGCCGAGATGGCCTGGTTTGAGATTGGTGTCGGCACTCACTTGGCCCGAGATAAAGAGCAGATCACCGGCGCGCACCGCTGCCGACATTGGGAGCTTCTGCGCCCAATTATGGCTCTTCGGTGTGAAGTAGGTTTTTTTGTCGGCTGGCATGTTCGTCCCCTTATCCCGATGCTGGTTCTGCGTTTCACAAAAGACTTTATCGCATTTCACGACGCCATAAAGTACCGTTTGTTGAACGCAGCAAGAGGAAAAATTTTATGAGCCAACCGAAAACTCTGTTGGAAATGGCCGGTGCCGATATGACGCCAAATGCGCTTTCCGATTCCGCTCTCGTCCTGATCGATTGCCAAATGGAATATGTCACTGGCGGCGTGCCACTGCCGGGCGTGGATGCAGCGCTTGCGGAAGCCGGGCGGGTGCTGGCGCGCGCACGTGCCGCCGATGCGCCGATCATTCATATCGTGCATAAAGGCCAGGCTGGCGGCGCTTTCGATCTCGACGGTGCGGGCGGCCAGATCGCGCCGCAAGTGGCGCAAGCCGGCAGCGAAACCATCATCAGCAAAGACCTGCCCAACGCCTTCGCCGGCACTATCCTGCATGACAAGCTGCAGGAGCTAAATACGAAAAATCTAATATTCGTCGGCTTCATGACCCACATGTGCGTCAGCGCCAGCGTGCGCGCGGCGCTCGACCTCGGCTACCGATCCACCCTCGTCTCCGCCGCCGCCGCCACGCGCGATTTGCCGACCCCCTCCGGCGGCGTGATTGACGCCGCCAGCCTGCATGACGCCAGCCTCGCCGCACTCGGTGACAGGTTCGCAATAATTGTCGAGCGCGCGGATCAGTTGCCGGATTAGATTAACGGAAGATATGTGCCGGCGGCCAAGCACGGAGCCAAGACGACAGGCCGCCGGAGCTCCAGTAGCAATGCGGAAATACGGCTACCAGCCATGACAGAGCTTGGGACCGGTTGACGGCACAGGCGTCTAACACTGCCCCGCCTCCCCGCTAAAGAAGATCTGCCAAATCGTCATCAAAAGCGTGGCACTCGGTCTCGGCGACTGCTCCCCCCTTCTCCGCCGCCGCGGCGAAGGGCGATATGCCGGCGCCGGCGGAGCATCTGCCCGCATTACAATTAGACATACCGGGATAAGGAGCTGCATAAAGCCCGGACAGTTCCTTTGCCAATAGGCCTCATTGCATTGCAGGCTGGTAGTGCAGCAATCCACCATGCTTCACCTTGATAACGAATATTTACACGGGCCGCCGGATCGGCGGGAAGCGATATGACGGCAGATACCTTCACTGTTGTGGCGGTCATCACAGTTCTCTCGGTCGTTCAATCAATATTCGGTATGGGCGTGCTGATTTTCGGCACGCCAACGCTGTTGCTGCTGGGCTATGGTTTTACCGAAGCCATTAGCCTTCTTGTCCCTGCATCATTCGCCATTTCTCTCCTGCAGGTCACGACCTCCAAACAAGACCGGGTCGCCGTCTCACGCAATCTCTATTTAATTTGCCTGCCGGGAATCGGGATTGGGCTGTGGGTTATTCAGGGCAGCGCCCTGGGCTCTTGGGTCAATATTTTGATCGGCGCGGTGATGTTAATCTCGGCTGTCTTTAGGCTGTGGCCGCGCTCTAATGCCTGGATCTCGGGCGTCGTCAAGAAACATTCGATGCTGTATCACGCGGTCATGGGCCTCATTCACGGCATGACCAATCTCGGCGGCGCCCTCTTAGCGATTCTCGCCACCGGTCAGCACAGCGAAAAAGGCGCTATCCGTTATACGGTCGCACATTACTATCTCGCCTTCGGCGCGGTCCAGATATTGATGATTGTGACATTCTTAGGCGAAGCCGAGAGACTGCTGCACAGTCTGCCGATGGCCGGCATCGCAGCGGCGATCTATCTGCTGATCGGCAACCGGCTCTTTTTGCGCACTGCGAACCCAATATACCAAAACGGCCTTACACTCTTCATCGCTGCTTACGGAATCGCCGCTCTGCTCAGCCATTGACCCTGTTCCGGGAACCGTGCTCAGCTTGATGCAGGACGCAGACGGTGTGCGGGAGGCGCAATTGCCACAAATTGAATCGGGGACCACGTGGATCGGCCGCTCGGTCAGGCGCAAGGAAGACCACCGCCTGACGACCGGAAAAGGCCAATATTTTGGCGACGTCAAGGCGCCGGAGGCGCTTTGTTTGATGTTCGTGCGCTCCGAACACGCGCATGCACGGATCGTCTCGATCGATACCGCGGCCGCAGCCGCGATGCCGGGCGTTATCTGCATTGTGACCGGCGAAACGATCAGGCATGAGATCAAGCCGCTGCCGCAGCCGGTGGTAGTTCCCGACCTCGAGGCGAATTTCCCGACCTTTTGGCCGTTGGCGGTGGGCAAAGCAAAGTTCCACGGCGAGCCGGTTGCCGCCATTGTCGCCACCGATAAATATCTTGCCGCGGACGCCGCCGAGGCGGTTCTCGTGACCTATGAGCCACTACCTTATGTCGGCGATATGGAAGCGGCGCTGTTGCCCGAATCACCCATCGTTCACGACGGCTGGGACAGCAATGAGATATTCGCCAAGACCGTCACTGGCGGCTTGACCCCAACATCCCAGGCGGCGAATGAAGCGGAGGTTGAGCGTCTGCTCGGCGGTGCCGAGGTCGTCGTCAAGCAGCGTTTTCGCATGCACCGCTGCGGCGTTACGCCACTTGAGCCACGCGGCGTCCTGGCGCGCTGGGATTCAGTCGACGGACTGACGGCCTGGATCACCACTCAGCGGCCGCATATTGACCGCCTGGCCATGTCGGATGTGCTCGATATTCCCACCGACAAGCTGCGCGTCATTGCGCCGCGCGACCAAGGCGGCGGGTTCGGCGTCAAAGCGCCCTTTTACCGTGAAGCCATTCTGGTCTGTCACCTGGCGCGCAAACTGGATGCCACGGTGCGCTGGCAGGAAACCCGCCAGGAACATCTCATGGCGGTGAGCCAGGAACGTGATCAGCTTCACGACCTCGAGATCGCAGCAAACCAGGACGGCCAAATTGTCGCGCTGCGCGATCGCGGCGTGGCCGATAATGGCGACGGTTGCGCCGGCGTGTACTGGGGCTTCGTTATGCCCTTCATGGGCGCCGCGCTGATGCCGAACGCCTATGATTTGCCGAATTGCGATATTTCCATGCGAGTCGCGATCACCAACAAATCGGTGCTGACCCCGGCGCGCTCATTTGGTGCCTTTCCCACACGCTTTGCGTTGGAACGCGCGATCGACATGGTGGCCCGGCGTATCGGCATGGAGCCGGCAGAAGTCAGGCGCATAAACTTGATTCGCGACCTGCCCTATACCACGGCCACCGGTCTCAATTATGACAGCGGCAACTGGATCGGCGCCTATGATCTTCTGCTGGAGCGCATTGACCTGGTGGGTTTCCGTCGCCGCCAAAAGGCGGCGTTGCGCGAGGGGCGTTATATTGGCGTCGGCTTTGGGGTTGGAGCCGAAACATCGGGCGTTGCCTCCGAAGTTTTGGTGCCGATGGAGAATCAGCCGGGCTATGGCTCGGCGACCGTGCGCGTTGACCCGCGCGGCAAGGTCGCGATTTTCGAAGGCGATGCACCGCAAGGGCAAAGCCATGAGACCACCATGTCCCAGGTGGCGGCGCATGAGTTTGGCATCCTCCCGGATGATGTCGCGCTGACGACAGGCGATACGGCAACAACGCCGCTTTCCTCGGGCACCGTTGGCGCGCGGGCCGGCTCCTACACAGTGAGCGCCGTTGCTGCGGCCTGCCGCGTACTGAAAGATAAAATGGCGCGCTTTGTCGCGCATGACCTTGAGCTTGATGCGACAGCCGAAGATTTTGTCTTCGCCGACGGCAACATCATCTATTCGAAGGACAATAATCGTCGCCAGCGTTTTTGCGATGTGGCCGAGAGAATCATTATGGCGCCGATCAATATGCCGCCAGGTGAAAGCGCCGGGCTCGAGCACACCGCCTATTTCGAAGCACCCACGCAGATGTTTTGTTTCAGCGCGCATGCCGCGACGGTGGAGGTCGATATCGCAACCGGGCAGTTCGAGATCACCCGCTATGTCACCTCGGAAGAAGTCGGCACTGTGATCAACCCGCAAGTCGTCGAGGGGCAAATCCAGGGCGGCGTCGTTCAAGGCTTATCGAACACCATGTTCGAGGAGTTCATTTACGATGAGAACGGCCAGCAACTGACGGCGGATTTCGAAAACTACAAATTGGCAACCGCTGCTGATGTCCCGAATATCGAGGTCTATCACGATGCCAGTGAGCCCTGCCCGTACACTCCGCTTGGCTCTCGTGGACTCGGCGAGGGCATTCCGGCGCCTGTGCCGGGTGCGCTTACCAACGCCATATGTGATGCGCTCAGCCCCTTCGGAATCGAAATCAATGAGTTGCCATTGCGCCCAAACAAGATTTGGCGGCTCATCCAGGAAGCAAAGCAGGCGGCAGGCTAATTCCTGGGCGGGCAACGCCATCGATTTCGGTAAAATCGTGGCGGGAAAACAAGTGCTCGATGCAGATTGGCGCAGCGGCATAACCGGCGCGCGAGTGGCGGCCCAAATAAACGGCAGGCACCCGGCGCGGAGCGACGCTGCCGTGCTGCGCTAGCCCTTAGGCCGGCTCGCTCATATGGCCGTATAGCCGCCGTCGATGACCAGTTCAGCGCCGGTGGTAAAGGCTGATTCGTCTGAGGCAAGATAGAGCACGCCATTGGCGATATCTATGGGCTCGCCAACACGGCCGATGGGATGGAGCTTGCCGAACTCCGCCTTGCCGGTGGCGACATCGCCATACATGCTCATCGCCGCATCTTCCATCATCGGCGTATGAATGAAAGCGGGATGAATGGAGTTTACACGGATGCCGTATTCGGCGCATTCGAGCGCGGCACATTTTGTGAACAGGCGGACGGCGGCTTTGCTCGAGGTATAGGCCGCTCTTTTCGCGATGCCGGTAATGCCCAACACAGAGGATATATTGACGATAGATCCGCCGCCGCCGCGGCGCATGAGCGGTATGGCGTGTTTCGTTCCAAGGAATACGCCGTCCACATTGACCGCCATGATACTGCGCCAATCTTCCAGTGCGGTGTCTTCAATATTTTGCCACATGGTGATGCCAGCATTGCTGACCAAAATATCAAGCCGCCCGTGTGCTTCCTCGATCGATTTTAAGGCGGTCTGCCAATCGGCTTCCTGGGCCACATCAATCGGCAAGAATGTCGCCTCGCCTTTCGCTTCTAATATTTTTGCGACTACGTCGTTGCCGGCTTCCTCATTTCTGCCGCTGACATAGACGTGGGCGCCTTCCTCAGCAAGACGCAACGCCACCGCAATTCCAATTCCCGCGGTCGCGCCGGTGACGAGGGCGATTTTGCCTTTGATTCTAGCCATGCGTGCTGCCCTCTCCCGTTAGCTTCAGTGCCCGGTTTTAGGGCGCATCGCCAAATTTTGTCAAGAATAGCCGACGTCTCGGCCTGTTTCGACTTTTACACAATTTCTTGCTGGTTAATGTGTACGCAATGTTGTTGTTCTCGATGTAGGCTCCATACCCTATACTTTTTTAAACCTTTATTGTGATGCCAATTGCACGGAGAACGCCGATGTCCGCGAATAATTTTCGGATGGACGAAAGTTTGTTGAAGGAAGTGGCGAAAACCCGCGCTGGCCTACATGAATCCAGACATTTGCCAGGCTGGTTCTACACGTCGCCCGAACTCTATCAGCATGAGGTGGAGACCATTTTTATGAAGGAATGGCTCTGCGTCGGACGACTTGAGGAATTTCCCAATCCCGGGGATTACGCTGCAATTCGCATTGCCGGCGAGCCGGTCCTGATATGCCGCGACACCGCAGGGAAAATGAACGCCTTTCGCAATGTCTGCCGCCACAGGGGAGTCGAAGTTGCCTCCGGACGGGGCAATCTGTCCAAATTCACCTGCCCCTATCATGCGTGGGTCTATGATTTGCAAGGCCAATTGCTGAATGCGCCGCTCGCCACTGAAGTTCAGGGCTTTGATGTCAGCACATGCGGTTTGCCGCGCGCTCAAATCGACGATTGGGGCGGCTATATATTCATCAATTTGGATCCTAATTGCCAGAGCCTGGCAGACTATCTTGATGAAGATGGTATTCGCGAATTCGCGGCCTTTCTGCAGCCGGAGAATACCCGCCTTTCACATAAGCTCGAGGTCGTCGTGCCATGTAATTGGAAATTTGGGCCCGAAAATTTCATGGACATGTACCATGTCGGCGTCATTCACAAGGGTTCGTTCGGAGGCCATTTCCCGGTCTCCAATTTCCGCTTCAATCTGAACAAATATGGCTATGACGCGACCTATGAGAGCCACACAATGGCGCCAAATGGTGTGACCCTGTTTGACACCATGCCTTGGCTGCGCGGCAAGGTGACGGATCTTTTTGCCTGCACCACCTTTATGCGCCCGACCATGAATTTATTTGGCCGTCATGATCTGATCCAGCCCTTGGTGACGCTTCCGCTCGACGAGAAATCTAGCCTGGTCACTGTCTATACCCAGCTGCCGGAAGAGTATTTCGATGCTCCGGGCTTCGAAGAGAAGAATAAAATCTACAGTGATTTCATCGAATTCGTCGTCACCGAGGATTATGAAATGCTGGAATCGTTACAGAACGGCGTCGCTTCGAGGGCCTTCGTACCCGGGCCGATGGCAAATCTTGAGCGCGCGATCCATCACTTGCTGAATTATTATCTCGATCGTTTGTTGCAGGACGACGACGCGGCTCGGGCGCAGCGCCTCGACGAAGGCCGGACCGCGATCGAAGTTGCTAAAGCCAAACACGGCGCAGCCTGTGACGGTGGCTACTCGGAATCCTTTCAAGCGGCCGAGTGATACCGCAAGTAAGGGATTCCTTCGTTTCGGGCGGAACCACCTAATATCTCGGGTTATGCCGCATTAACTTCGGAATGCTATATTGCAAAGTTCTTGGCGGCGGAAATGAACCGGAGCGGGTTTTTAGGTGTTCGATTGATTAGGACTAGCCAAACAGATTATTTTTCCGTGCGGAATTCCGCGTTATCATTTGGATGGCACATGGCGGGGAGCGGCTTCGAGATATGAGTTCAATTCTCGAATTCCTAGAATTTATCGAGCAACCGGGGCAACAGACGGTTCGCGATCTGCTCGACCGTGTTCTTCTGAAGGCGCGACAAATGACAGGCGCTGAGGCGGGCTCGATATTCATCGTACGCAAAACCGGCAAGCAGAACTGGCTTGTAGCCAGCAGCATACAAAATGACCGCATCAGGCTGAGCAAGGCGGATTTCCGCATTCCAATCGTGCCAACCTCAATCGCCGGCTATGTAGCGTCGACAGGCGAAACGGTACTGATCGACGATCTCTACTCGATTCCGAAAAATGTCCCGTTTGATTTCGACCAATCCTTCGACAAGGCGACCGGCTATCGCTCGTGCTCAATGCTGGCATTCCCGCTGACAAATTTTCAGAAAAAAGTAATTGGCGTTGTGCAGCTTATCAATCGCAAAGCAGGTAAGAAAAAAGAGACTGTCGCCTTCAAAGACGCGCAAGCGGATCTGATAATGCCGTTCAATCATATTGTCGGCCGTGTCATTGAGCGTGCTGATATGCTTGAACAAATAAACAAAAGCAACTCTGATCTGAGAGTCAAGAACAAGGCCTTGCGCACGCAGCAATCTCAGATCGAGGAGTTACAAAAAGATACCGAAGAAGCCTTCATGGTGTCCATCCGTCTACTTGCCCGCGCCGCCGAAGTACATGACGAAGACACCGGAAATCACATTATCCGATGCAATGAATATGCCTATTTAATGGCCAAAAAAGTCGGCATGCCGACGGAATTTTGCAATGAAATTCACTTCAGCGCCCGACTACACGATATTGGCAAGATGAGCGTGAACTCCGCGATTCTAACCAAGCGGGGGCGTCTCAACGATGATGAACGCTTCGAGATGAACCAGCATACCACCTACGGCCATCAGATTCTGGAGCGCTCCGATCGTTTGCAAATGGCTGCTGATATCGCGCGCTCACACCACGAGCAATGGAACGGTGGGGGCTATCCGGACGGCCTAAGGGGCGAGAAAATTCCGATTTCGGCGCGTATTATGGCGATCGCCGATATTTATGACGCACTGCGCTCGGAGCGCGCCTACAAGCCGACCTTCAGCCACGAAAAGACGTATAACATACTTACCGTCGGGGATGACCGCCTCACCCCGACAGAGCATTTCGAACCAAAACTGCTAGATGTCTTCAAAACTTATCACCAAGAATTCAACCGATTCCGCAAGCGTTTGGAGGATTAGAGCGCGGGGTTCTTGCACGGAGCTCTGTCGGACTAAATCGCGGCAAACGAACTGTTCAAGCTAATCTAGGCGCCGTCGTTTTCCAGCAGCCGAAGTGTGGCCTTGCCGGCGGTCAAGGAGATTCCGGCGGCCTCGGCTTCTGCGCTGCGATCGATACGCAGCAGAGCCAGCGCCTGATCACCCACACTGGAGCAAATTTCACCGGCTTCCTTGTCGTTTGCCATAATCGGTGTGCCGGGCGCCGGCACCGCGCCGTCGACGAAGACGCGCTGAAAGCGCCGGCGCACCAGACCGCGATATTTGGTCCGCGCAGTCAGCTCCTGGCCAACATAGCAGCCCTTCTCGAAATCCACCCCTTTTAGGGCTTCGAAGCCAAATTCCATCAATGTGGATTTATTGACGGTCATGTCGCGGCTGCCGTCGGGGACGCCTGCGGCAATCCGGAGGCGTTCATAATCCACCAATGTGCCGGCCGGAATTCCGGCCGCCTCGAACTGGCCAAAACCGGCGTCGCGCGGAACGAAAGCGCGTAGTCCCGGCATCTGTGGCCTTGGATCGCGGTAGATCAGCCCGCCACTTTCGAGCGGCGCCGCGGCGCCGGGCTCAGCCAACGAAAACCCCAACTGGGCTTCGGCATTGTCGCCGAGAAGAGCGACGACACGCCAATCCTCCGTCGCATCCGACAATTCGATATCTGCGCGCAGGCGGTACGCACCGAAACGCTGGCCCAAATCCATCAGGCGTGCAGCCTCGCAATCGAGCAGGAAGGCGCCCGCCGCGCAGGCAACCATGAAATCATGCAAATACTTGCCCTGAGGAGTGAGCAGCGCGGCATACACCACCCGGCCATCGCCGACTTGCGCAATATCATTGGAGACCAAACCCTGGAGGAATTCCGCTGCATCTCCGCCGGTTACTGCAAGGACGCCCCGGCTCTCCAATTCGATGTAACAAATACCTGTCATAACGCGCCATGAATTGTTAACGACTATGTTGTTCGACAATGAGTTAGGGCGAATTGCGGCGCTTGGCAAGGTGTCGTGTTCCAGGGTGCTTGGCAAGCCGATTGGGGATGGCTATAAGGCCGGAAGATGTTGGTTACTCTGGTCGATGATTCCATACCCTTCAACGGGATGACACCCGCCTATCAGCCGCTCGGTGGAGCGGAAAAGGCGTTTGCCAGCCTGCCCGCTGCCTTGGCACGGGCCGGACATGTGGTGCGCGTGATTAACCGCACACCGAACGCCATGGGTTATGAAAACGTCAGTTGGGTCGATTGGGACGGCCGCCGCCCGCCGATCACCGAGGTGCTGATTGCATTCCGCAAACCCCGGCTGCTGGAATTCGTGCGCGCCACCAAAGCCCGCATATTGTGGCTTACTGGCCCAGCCGAATATCTCGACAAGCCGCAAGTAACGGACATGTTGCAACGCACCGAGGCGCGCTTGGTGTTTCTCGGGCGCAGCCATCGGGAGACTTACACAGGCACCGGAGAATCTTCGACTCGCAACATTTCACCTGGCGTCCGCGAGGAATACCGCGAAGCCGATGAAATGGACCCGAGTGACCCGCCGATCGCCATTGTCACCACACATCCCAAGCACGGGCTTGAATGGCTTCTCGATATTTGGACCACGCAGGTCCGCCCGAAAGTTCCGAACGCCGAGTTGCATATCTATTCCGCAGCCTTCAAGCAGGCCGAAGCCGGCGAAACCCTGCCCGACGAGCTCAACGAAATTTACCGCAAGGTCATCGCCGCCGAGCAGAGCGGCATCATAATCAAGGCACCTGCGGGAGACCGGGACATGTCCCAGGCGTACCGGCACGCCCGAGTTCATCTTTATCCCGGTTCGGAAAAAGAAATGTATTGCTCCACGCTGGCCGAATCACAGGCCGTCGGAGTGCCGGCTGTGGCGCGCCCGATGGGCGCGGTCAAAGAACGTGTCATTGGCGACAAATCGGCATTTTTAACTGATTCGAAAAGTGATTTCGCCGATCACGCGGTTCGTATGCTGAGCGACGACGACGAGTTCAAATCCGCCAGCATCGTGGCGCGGCGCCATGGGCGTTCGAGAAGTTGGGATACAACGGCAAGCGAGTTCGAAACCATCTTTCGATGAAGCTTCTCTTCATCACCTCGACGCGCATCGGCGACGCGGTACTCTCCACGGCGCTGCTCTCCCACCTCATCGAACAATATCCTGACTCGGAGATCACCATCGCCTGCGGCCCCGCCGCCGCGCCGTTGTTTGCTGAAACACCCCAGGTAGCGCGCGTCATTGCACTGAAGAAGCGCCGCTTGGCAGTGCACTGGCTGGCTCTCTGGTGGCAGTGTTGGCCGAATTACTGGCATTTGGTGATCGATCTCAGGGCGTCCGCCCTTTCCTATTGTCTGATGGCGCGCCGGCGTATGGTCTGGCGCCCCAATAGTGGCGCGGCGCACCGGCTGGCCTCGCTGGCTGAACTTGCGCGCTTGCCCGAACCGCCGCCGCCGCATTTGTGGATCGGCGCGGCGCAGGAAAACGCCGCGGCTCGTGTATTGCCCGAGGGGCCGGTTCTCGCCCTCGGCCCGACCGCCAATTGGCGCGGTAAGCAATGGCCGGGCAAAAATTTCGCTGAGCTCGCGGTTCGCCTGACCGCCAGCGACGGAATTCTGCCGGGTGCGGCGGTGATCATCCTTGGCGCGGCGTCGGAGCGCGCTGCGGCGGCTGCGGCGATCGACTCACTTCCGGCAGCCCAAGTACATGACCTGGTGGGCAAGCTCGATTTGCTAACCGTCGCGGCCCTGCTTGCGCGTTGCGATTTCTATGTCGGAAATGATTCCGGGCTCATGCATATTGCTGCTGCTTCTGGGGTCCCGACACTAGGCCTGTTCGGGCCGAGCCGGGAGGCGCATTATGCGCCCTGGGGCGCACAATGCGCGGTCGTACGGACGGGTCTGGATTATGACGAATTGGTCGGCGGAAGCGGCTACGATCACAGGACGACCGGGAGCCTGATGGACAGCTTGACCGTGGAGATGGCCGAGAACGCTGCACGTGAATTGTGGGCGCGGGTTTTGGATACGCGCTCATGAACGCTGGCGGAACCGAGGCATCGTCAGCGCCAAAACTGTCGGTCGCATTATGCGTGCACAACGAGGCGGAACAATTAGCCGAGTGCTTGGAGGCGCTCGCTTTCGCCGATGAAATTATCGTGGTGCTTGACCGCTGCAGCGACGGCTCCAAGGAGATTGCCGAAAGGTTTGGTGCACGGACGGTTGCTGGGGACTGGCCGCTCGAGGGGCCGAGACGCCATGCCGGCATCGATCTCTGCACCGGCGACTGGATTCTCGAAGTGGATGCGGACGAGCGCGCCTCCGAAGCGCTGGGCCGGGAAATCCGCCAGACCATCGCCCATGCCGCGCCGGGATATTTTCTTGTGCCGTTCGACAACTATATAGGCGCCCGCCTAGTGCGCTACGGCTGGGGCGGCTCATGGGGGGTGATGGCGGCACCCCGCCTGTTCACGCCGGGCGCCAAGCAGTGGGGGTCGAGCCGCATTCATCCGCCGCTCATACTGAGCGGACCCAAGCGCTGGCTGCACACGGCTATGACACATTATGTCGACCGCGATTTTGCCGACATGATCTCTCGCCTGCAACGCTATAGCGATGCCCGAGCAGCAGATTTACGTGCTAGCGATGTTAAGTTGCCGCCCATGATTTGGACGCTGCGGCGCTCAATCTCGCGCTTTCTAAAATGTTACTTTATGCGCAAGGGTTACCGCGAAGGCCGCTGGGGCTTTGCTATCGCCCTCATGGCGGCGCTCTATCCCCTGCTCTCTCACCTCAAGGCCGAGTTGGACGATGAATAGCGCAGGCGGCGCATCTGGCTTGCGCTTGTTGCAGGCGATCGCTGGCGGCGAGCATGGCGGGGCGGAGACTTTTTTTGTGCGCTTGGCGCTGGCGCTGGCCCGCGCCGGCGTGGATCAACATATTCTGGTACGCGATGGGCGGCCCTGGGTAGCCGCGCTGCGCGATGGCGGGCTTGAACCGGTGGCGCTCCCCTTTGGCGGCTGGACGGATTTCACAACGCGCCGCGCATTTGGGCGGGAAATTAAGTCGTTCTCTCCGCATGTCGTCCTTACCTGGATGAACCGGGCAAGTCATCTATGTCCGGCCAAAGTCGCCGATCACGGTTTTACCCATGTCGCCCGCCTCGGCGGTTATTACGATCTCAAATATTATACTTCCTGCGATCATCTGATCGGCAATACCGAGGGCATCGTGCGCTACGTTCGGAGCGAACTCTGGCCAGCGGAACGAAGCCACTACCTCCCAAATTTCGTTTCTGCCGAACCGGCGCCGGCAGTCGTGCGCGGCGAATTGGAAACGCCAGACCGCGCGCCGCTGGTGGTGGCGCTCGGCCGTCTCCACGTCAACAAAGCGTTTGACCAATTGCTGTACGCCCTTGCCGAATTGCCGGACACCTACGCATGGATCGCCGGCGATGGTCCGCTCAAAGCGGAATTGCACGCCCTTGCGGACAGCCTCGGCGTTGCGGCGCGGGTGCGCTTTCTGGGTTGGCGCGAGGATGTCGGCGCGCTATTGGCGGCGGCTGATATATTCGTTTGCCCATCGCGCATCGAGCCGTTGGGAAATGTCGTGATCGAAGCCTGGGCGCATGGCACGCCTGTGGTCGCCGCTGCCGCGGCCGGGCCGATAAGCCTGATCACGTCCGGCGAAACCGGGCTGCTGGTCCCGTTGGAAGATGCGCCGGCTTTGGCGACTTCGATTCGCACCCTGATCGATAACCCGGAATTGGCAGCAAGGCTGGCGAAGGCCGGGCGCGCGGCCTATGCCGAAACTTACACAGAAGCGGCCATCGTCCGCCGTTATCTGGATTTCTTCGAACAGGTACGAAGCTGATGTGCGGCATTGCTGGCCTCATGACGCTGGATGCCACACGCCCAGACATCAGCGCGGTTGATCGTATGGGCGCTGTATTGACCCACCGCGGGCCCGACGGCAGCGGCGCCTATGCCCTACAGGATGTAGCATTCGCGCATACCCGGTTGTCGATCATCGACCTCGTCACCGGAGATCAGCCGCTGAATGATGGTGCCGGCGCGACCCTGATCGCCAATGCTGAATTTTATAATTTTGTTGAGTTGCGCTCCGAGCACCCGGATCTCGAATTTACGACGCAATCAGATTGTGAAGTGCCGCTTCGGCTTTATCCAGGCGCTGGCGTGGACGTCGCACGCGACCTGCGCGGTATGTATGCCTTGGCGCTGCACGACCGTCGCGCCAATAGCCTGTTGTTGGCGCGTGATCCGTTCGGCATCAAGCCGCTTTATTATGTCGAAGGTGCATTCGGTTTGGCCTTCGCATCTGAGCCCCGGGCCCTAATCTCCGGCGGTTTCGCCGTTGCTTCGGACCTTTCCCGACGCGCCCAGAATGAGCTGCTGAGCATGCAGTTCACCACCGGGCGCGACACGATCTACCGTGATATCAAACGAGTACTGCCGGGCGAGACCATTCAAGTTCGTGCGGGACGCATCGTCGAGCGCCGCCATATCTCAGCCCTCCCGACATCATCGGCACCAGAAGTGCAAAGCGAAGATGAAGCGCTCGAGCGCCTCGACGCGGCGCTGATGGATAGCGTGATGGTGCATCAGCGTTCGGACGTGCCCTACGGCATGTTTCTCTCCGGCGGCATTGACAGCTCCGCCCTGCTCGCCGCCATGGCACGGCTGAATGAGACGCCGGTGCGCGCCTTCACGATCGGTTTCTCAGAAGGCGACGCGCATGACGAACGGGCCCATGCCCGCGCTGTGGCCCGGGCGGTTGGCGCCGAACATGTGGAGATCGAATTCGATGAGAAGGATTTTCTCACCCTTTTGCCGCGCGTCGCGGCGGCGCTCGATGATCCGGTGGCCGATTACGCCACCTTGCCGACCTATAAGCTCGGGCAGACGGCGTCTGAGGAATTGAAGGTAGTACTGTGCGGCGAAGGCGGCGATGAATTGTTCGCCGGGTACGGACGCTACCGGAGCGCCACGCGGCCGTGGTGGCGCGGTGGTGCCAAAGCCATGCGGGCGCGCTCGGCACTGGAGCGGCTCGGCCTGTTGCGCGAAGCGCCACATGGTTGGCGCGACGGTGTGGCGGCGGCCGAACATCTGGCGCACGGCGCCGGCCTCACCCCCCTCCAGCGGGTGCAAACAGTGGATTGCGCCGAGTGGCTGCCCAATGATCTGTTGATCAAACTCGACCGCTGCTTGATGGCGCATGGTGTCGAGGGCCGCACGCCGTTCCTCGACCCCGCCGTAGCGGAGGTCGCCTTCGCCCTGCCGGACAGCCTCAAGATTCGCGGGCGCCTCGGCAAATGGCTGCTCAGAAAATGGCTCGATTCGCGGCTGCCGGAGGCCCGTGCCTTTGAGCACAAGCGCGGCTTCACTGTGCCGGTTGGGACCTGGATCAACCGCCATGGCGCGAATCTCGGCGCGCTGGTGGCCGAGCAACCGGGCGTCGCTGAATTGTGCCTGCCCGACCAAGTGCGCGGCATATTCAAAGACGGCGGCAAACACCAGAATTTTGCCGCCTGGATTCTGCTATTCTACGCTACCTGGCACCAAATCCATGTTCTCGGCCATCCGAGCGATGGCGATGTGTTCGACTGCTTGGCGGCTTAATCTTCCCAAATCCGTGGCGGCGCAGCTGTTTGCGCTGATTTTAGACGCAGATCTATCGAATTTCGAATGACGCCTTCTTGCACCCTGCCGCCTGCGGGTGATATTGCCTTTGCTGTCCAGTCGGCGGATCGCTTCAAAGTAATTTGAAAGTTCGGCATTTGAGCAAGAGCATGGATGGGTGCCCGAGTGGTTGAAGGGACCGGTCTTGAAAACCGGCAAGGGGTAACACCCTTCGTGGGTTCGAATCCCACCCCATCCGCCAAAAAACATACTATCTTATTGATTTTGTTCGATAAACTAGATTTATTCCCAGCTTATCCCACATTCTCTCCCACACTTTGAAAACGATGCTGCTTCTTTCGATGCTGCGAGGCGCTAATCGCGGTAGGTCCGTATTGCGTCGCGGTCGAGGTCGGAAGCAGGGACCAGCTTATAGTGCCGTTCCTCGACAACCTTTACCTCATCGTCTTGGAGTGTCAGCTCAAAGAGGGCAACGACGTTGTCGGCCATAAATCTGTATGGGACGCTTATGGGTAACCGTTAGTCTTGGTGGGTCTACTCAGACAATCTTCTGAGCTATGAACCCTGACGCACCCTTACCCTTAGCGTGGATAATTAATCCCCCAAAGCGCTGAAGTACGCCGCCGATAGGAACATCCACACAAAGAACGATATGACACCGGACCCAAATTCCCCCAGACTGTCTCCAGAGAGTTCCAGAAAGATTGCCACCTTCGGCATATGCTCAGCCAAGCCAATAATGATGGCATCACCCGGCAGATGAAAGATTTTGCCCGATAACAGCCAGAAGTCGGTGATCGTCGTCATGCCATCGGGTTTTTGATCGAGACGCAGCCACTCTCCCAAATTCCAGCCGCTTTCAGCCATCACCCTACCCACCTGACCGGCGGCGCGCTGTCGTAGAGGCGGAATCCGCCGTCCACCTGGCTGATCTTCGCTGACGGGTAGACTGCCGTCGCCTGGCGCAGCGCCGCCTTGAAGGTGGCGTGGAACCGCTTCAGATCGGCGACATCGGGGCCGAACTGGTCGCGCAGCGCGTACCAGCTTACGAAATCGCCATTGGCGCGCCTGACGCGCGGCAGGCGGTGCGTCAACCAGGTATAGACCCGCATTTCCCAAGTGACCGAACCATTTGATGCGGTTTGTGTCTGATTCATGTATAAGAATCAGAAGCTTATATCAGACAGAGGGCGGCTCGGATGCGGAACCCGGAAGGTGAATCGGATCGCCACCCACTTCGGCCCTGTTTCGACCGCCGCCTGAAGCTGGAGTTCCACGGATCG
>JAQBTG010000009.1 GCA_027624955.1 Pseudomonadota bacterium | reverse complement strand
CTCATGCACTAGGTTGCTATCAAAATTGCAGAAAGAGATTTTTAATGGTTTTTGTTGGTGGAGCCTAAGTCGCCGTAGTGACTCATATTCTCAGGGTTTCTTAACGTGGTTTCCTGGGAGTGTTTCTTCCCAAGGACATCCACTTCTTCCGCTGGGATGAGGGTACTTCCACCAAGCCGATGTCGCGTTAAGACACCTTCGGCCAGCCATTTCCATATGGTTGATTGGCTCTTACCTAGCGCCTGAGCGACTTCTGCTACTGAGTATGCTTTTCGGTCCATCACTGGCCTCCTCCGTTGCGTGTGCGGCCAATATGGAGGGCGTGCCGAAAAGCGGCTATGGTGTGAAAATGACGGAAAACAAAGATAACGCCCCATCGGAAACGGATGAAGTAATCGATTGGTTGGTAGGGCCGCATTGGCTGGATGGTTTGCTGCCGCTCGATGGCGACATGGTGCCCGAAGGCTATGACCCTGCTGGTGTTTTCAAAGTGGCAGAGGGCTTGTCGGAAGATGAAGCGTCCGCTGTGAACGAGGCGTGCCGAATAGTCAGCTATGGGATTTGGGCAAATGCGAAGATTGCAGGTAGGCAGAACAAGGGCAAAAAATCAGGTAGGAGGGCGCTGGAAAAGTTAGACAGGACGAGTAGCGGTGCCGCCGCAAGCTTCATACCTTCGCTGAAAAAATTGCTGAGTATCTATCCCATACTATCAGCTATTACATTTGAAGAAGAGGAAGCAGAGGAAGCTCAAACGGGGGAGGGCTGGTCTGTAATGCACAAGTTGGGTGATGGCGGCATGTCTGATGGTGAAGTGGTAGTTCTAGAAGCTCTGGCTCACGTGGGCTTGCCGCAGGATACGTTTCGCAGGCTTAAGGAATTGAACTACTTTCTCTCAGAAAAAGTACAAGAGATAGGCCAGTACGAAGAATATATTCAGGACCAAAAAATTAAAGATTCTGAACTAGATATAAGATCGTCCTGGCGTATGTTGTGGGTTCATGACGCTGCGCAGGTAAAAATCGATAAAAATACGTCCACCCACAGAAGGGCGAGGAGTTACCAGGAATTAAGAGATCGTTGGATACTGTCACTGGCAGATATATATAGGTTGTGCACAGGCTTGTGGCCTAGCTACGCGAGAGAGCCAGCGACAGCAGGACCAAAACCTAAAGCATTCCTGGAGTTTTGTCTTAGAGCCGCCCAAGTGGGAGACCTAATTGATATGGGTAAACATCCTACAAGGGGCGTCATATTCTTCACTGAGGAATCTGGGCTAACACACATCAGAGATACGATGAAACGTTACAACAAAGCGCGCTCCGCTTGGGAAGCAGCACAATGAGCGCCTGTCACATAAAGTGAGTACTGCGCCATAAGCCCCCTTCGCTGCTCCAACAGATCAGTCCTGTTATAACTTTGGCTGACTTTGTTCCCGAATTTATGCGCCAGTGCCGCCTCCGTTACTTCTTCACTGAATCCTTGATCAAGCCCCCATGTCTTTAGACAAGCCCTAAACCCATGAACGCTTGCGGTTTCTACAGCGATGCCCATTTTACGGAGCCGTATCCTCATTGTAGCGTCACTCATTGGCTTGTCGGGCGCCATCGGTGACCAAAATATGTAAGGATGGTTGTTGCGTACTTCTTCAAGTTTATCGAGCAGGTCCATCATCTCATCTGTCAGTGGGAGCACAAACTCATCGTATGTTTTTGTCCGCTCTGGAGGAATCACCCAGACCTTATCTTTGCGAGATATTTCATCCCATGTAGCCTTTAAAGTCTCGTCTGTTCGAGCACCTGTCAGGATTGTCCAACGTAGCGCCAGCGCCGACATCGATCCTTGACGGCACAAAGCAGCGTAAAAGGAGGGGACTTGCGATGCTGGCATGGCTGGGTGGGGTTTGCTTTTGGTCAGGTGCTTTGCGCGCCTTGGTAAAGCATCTTTGAGTAAAGCGATGTTGGCAGGATTCGCTCGGTCAAAAATTCCGTGTGCTGCGGCAAAATCAAAAACACTTTCGATACGCTGTCTGGTCCTTTTTGCGGTTTCAGCTTTTGTTAACCAAATTGGCTCTAACAGCCTAACAATGTCTGGGTGACGGATTTCCCCAATCTTAATGTTTCCGATATAGGGGAAAGCATACATCTCGAGAGTTCTCAGCCATTGCCAGATATGTTTCTCGTTTCGGAATGCTTGTTCTCTTGAGGCCGAGCACCGTCTAGCGACAGCCTCGAATGTATTACTTGAAGCCGCCGCCACAGCCTCATCCTTTCGCTTCTCCTCTTTCGGGTCGATACCTTCGGCAATGTGCTTGCGAAGATTCAGAGCCTTGTTTCGAGCTCCCTTTAAGCTGATGACAGGGTATGAACCGAGGCCCATATACTTCTGCTCACCATCGCGCTTGTACCGAAACATCCAGTATTTCGTCCCTCCCTTCTGTACCTGGATGTAAAGCCCTCGGACAGAGCCATCGGCGTAACGGCCTGGGCTCGATAAAGCCTTTAGCTTGGCGTTGTTCATCTGGCTCTCCCCTTTCCTGCCCAACCACTACCGCGTTGGCTGAATCGCCTCCATGGTGTGGTTTCGTTGCAGAACACGCAAAAAACACCACGCTTTAGATTGTGTTTCCTAGTGACACTTATAGTGACACTTTGAGCCTGTATTATATCAGATCAGCTCGGACGGATATAGAGATGAGATGCCGAAAATCCCAGAAACCTGCGGATAAATCGGTCTATACTAGACAAGCCTGGAGGGGATGCTGGTGGAGCCGAGGGGAATCGAACCCCTGACCTTCGCATTGCGAACGCGACGCTCTCCCATCTGAGCTACGGCCCCGTTAGCGTATCGGGTGCGCGACCGGACGAGCCGGCGCGGTGGCGGATAATGTGGCCGGTTTTTCGGGCCTGTCAAGGCGCGCGGCCAGATGAGAAAGGCTGGTCCTCTTTTCGCTTTGGGATATACTGGCCGCCGCCCGAGCCACGGCCTTGCACGAAAGAAAACCATGAATGCTTTAGCAGACCTTATTTACGCTGTTTTTTCGATTTATATCTATGTGCTCATCGCCACAGCCATTATCAGTTGGCTCACCGCTTTCAATATATTGAACACCCAGAACCAGTTTATACATACCGTGCTGGGCTTTCTCTACCGCATCACTGAACCGGCGCTCAGGCCGATCCGGCGCATCATCCCGTCGCTCGGCGGCGTCGATCTTTCGCCGATGATCCTGATTCTCGCGCTCTATTTCATCCGCAGTCTCATTGTCGACAATCTCGGCTGAGGGTCGGCAATCTCAGGTGAGGCATCGCCTGCCACCCGAAAACACGCCCGAAAACACTCCCTATGGCATGAATGATTCGGGCGTCCGCCTCGCCGTCCGCCTGACACCGAAGGCCGGACGCGCCGGCATTAACGGCATCGCGCAGACGGCCGACGGCGCGGCCTATGTGAAGGCCGCAGTCGCCGCGCCGGCTGAAGACGGCAAAGCCAACCGCGCCCTCCTCAAACTGTTGGCACGCGAACTCTGCCTGCCAGCGTCAGCGATGCATATAGCGTCCGGCGCCACGGCGCGGCAAAAAACGATACAAATCGTCGGCGACCAAACGGACCTTAAAAAACGCCTCGAACTGTTTTGTGGAGAATTAACATGAGCGACGCCAACATAACCGACGGCAAGGCCATGATAATCGACGGCAAGGCCATGGCCGCCGATCTGCGCGCCGATATCGGCCGCCGGGTGGCAATTCTGAAAGAGCGCCATGGCGTGACACCGGGCCTCTCGGTGGTGCTGGTCGGCGAAGATCCGGCGAGCGAGGTTTATGTGCGCAACAAGGGCAAGTCGACGCTCGAAGCGGGGATGAATTCGAACACCTATAAACTACCCGTCAGCGCCAGCCATGATGAAGTCATGGCCAAGGTCGTGGAACTGAACAACGACCCCACGGTGCATGGCATCTTGGTGCAATTGCCGCTGCCCGATCAGGTCGATTCAGACGCCATCCTCAACGCCATCAATCCCGACAAGGATGTCGACGGCTTTCACACGCTGAATGTCGGGCGCCTCCACAGTGGTCAGGACGCCATGGTGCCGTGCACGCCGGTCGGTTGTCTGCTGATGCTGAAGAAGGTCATCGGCGACCTCAGCGGCATGCAGGCGATCGTCGTCGGGCGCTCCAATATCGTCGGCAAGCCGATGGCGGCACTGTTATTGAAGGAGCATTGCACCGTGACCATCGCCCACTCGCGCACCCGCGATCTCGCGGCCGAATGCCGGCGCGCCGATATCGTCATCGCCGCGGTCGGGCGCGCGAGCATGGTGAAGGGCGACTGGATCAAGCCCGGCGCCACGGTGATCGACGTTGGCATCAACCGGATCGACGATGCCAGCAGGAAATCCGGCACGCGGCTGGTCGGCGATCTCGATTTCGACGAAGCGGTCAAAGTCGCCGGCGCGATCACGCCAGTGCCGGGCGGCGTCGGCCCGATGACCATTGCCTGCCTGTTGAAAAATACCCTGACCGCCGCTTGCCGCCAGGCCGGCGTGCCCGAGCCCGAGTAACGGCCGGGTGAAACCGCAAACCGGGAGAACGGGCTTAGCATGACCGGCAGTTTATGGAGTTTGGCGATCGCACTGGTCGTGTTTATTGGCATTCACTTGATGCCTGGCGTCCCGGGCCTGCGCAAGACGCTACGCGGCGCGCTGGGCAAGCAAGCCTACCGCGCCGTTTTTTCGCTGATCGCCATTGGCGGCACGGTGTGGATTGTCTTCGCCCATATGGACGCGCCCTACACGCAGCTCTGGGAGGCGCCGGGCTGGACCCAGCTGATCCCGCTCGCCGTGATGCCGCTGGTGTTGATACTGCTCGCCGGTATGTCCGCGCCCGGCATGCAGAAAGTCACCCGCCACCCCCTATTGTGGGCGCTCTTTCTATGGGCGGCGGCGCACATCCCGACAAACGGCGACGCCGCTTCGCTGATGCTGTTCGGCGCCCTCGCCCTGTTCGCGCTGATCGACCAACCGCTGGCAGACGCCAGAATCCGCCGCGAGGAGCCCGAACGCTGGGCTGAGAAATTTGCGGGCAGCTCGGCCATTCCGTTCGTCGCCGCGCTACGAGGTAAAGGACGGCCCAGCCTGAGGGAAATCGGATATGTCCGAATTGTTGCGGCGTTGGTTCTTTACCTCGTGATTCTATTCGCCCACGAGCATGTGATCGGCTTCAGCGCCCTGCCGGGCTAGCGCAAATTCCGAGCAGGTAGAATCACCTGCGACGATGCATTTGCAGGAATTAGAATGCGCTAGCGACGCTATTTTTGGCGTAGCCGAAGACGCAGCGCATTGAGCTTGATAAAGCCCTCGGCATCGCGCTGATCGTAGACTGTATCGGCCTCGAATGTGGCGTGGTCCTCGCTATAGAGGCTGGTCGGGGATTTTCGCCCCTGCACATAGACGCCGCCCTTATAGAGCTTGAGGCGCACAGTACCCTCGACCGATTTTTGACTGTCGTCGATGGCGGCCTGGATCATGTCGCGCTCCGGCGAGAACCAGAAGCCGTTATAGATAAGCTCGGCATAGCGCGGCATCAGCTCGTCTTTGAGATGCGCAGCGCCGCGGTCGAGGCACAGCGATTCGATGGCGCGATGCGCCTGCAACAGAACCGTGCCGCCCGGCGTCTCATAAACGCCGCGTGATTTCATGCCGACAAAGCGGTTTTCAACGATGTCGATGCGGCCGATGCCATGCGCGCCCGCCATTTCGTTAAGCCGGGTGAGGAGCGTGGCCGGCGACAAGGCTTCGCCGTCAAGCGCCACCGCGTCACCAGCGGCAAAGTCGATTTCTAGAATAAGCGGCGTATCGGGCGCGGCCTCCGGCGCCACCGAGCGCGTGTACATCTCTTCGTCGGGGCCGACCCAGGGATCTTCCAGCACCTTGCCCTCATAGGAAATGTGCAGAAGATTGGCGTCGGTTGAATAGGGCGGCGCGCCGCGTTTGTCGCGCGGGATGGGAATCTGGTGCTTCTCGGCATAGCGCACCAGATCCTCGCGCGACGCCAAATCCCATTCGCGCCACGGCGCGATGATGTGGATGTCCGGATCGCAGGCATAATAGCCGAGTTCAAAGCGCACTTGATCGTTGCCCTTACCAGTGGCGCCATGCGCGACCGAATCGGCGCCGACTTGATGGGCAATCTCGATTTGCCGCTTGGCAATCAGCGGGCGCGCGATCGAGGTGCCGAGCAGATACACACCCTCATATAGCGCGTTGGCACGGAACATCGGAAAGACGTAATCACGCACAAACTCCTCGCGCAAATCTTCAATAAAGATTTCCGAGACGCCCATGGCTTCGGCCTTGGTCCGTACCGAGTCGAGTTCTTCGCCCTGGCCGAGATCGGCGGTGAACGTTACCACTTCACAGCCATATTGCTCCTGCAACCAGCGCAGGATGATCGACGTATCGAGCCCGCCCGAATAGGCGAGGACGGTTTTCTTGATCGGCCGGTCTGAACTATTTTTCATGATGTTACGCCGCGCTTGATGGGAAGCGCGCGCAGTATAGGCAAAGTCGAACGCGCGGCAAGAACGGCCGGCTCAGAAATTGAACTATTGTTTCTTGTCCGGAAGCCGGCGCCCCTCGCGATCGGCCGCGGCATCGCCGAATTTTGGATTCACGGTGCGATGGGGATCGGCCGAAGGCGAGACGTCGGAGCGCTTATATTGGTACGGCATATAGCGGTTGGGCTCATCCGCGCCGGGCGATTTCTCATAGCTCGGCCAGCGGACGAAAGCAAAAATCCAAATCAACACGGCGGGCACGATATAGGGCGCAAATAGTACAACGGGGCTCTGATAAATACTGGTCACATAGGCAATCGCCAACGACACCAATAGCGCATAGGCCCACCACGGGTTCAGCCCCGCTTTGTTGAGAATTCGCCAATAGCACCAAATGGTAACCGCCAGCATGACGAGGTTCAACATTCCGTGTATTACCGGCATGGCTTTTTTCCTAGCGCCCGAATGGGTGGCTCGGCCAGCGGCTGGCCGCCAGCAGATAAGCGGTGATGGGCGGCCCGATGATCGGAACAAAGACAACCAAGGCCGGCCACCAGGGCAGTCCAGCCCGCTTGCAGATACGCGACAGCGGATAGATCACGACCAGCGCGAATACCAGGGAAGCAATAATCAGAAGTGGCGGATTCATTAGCGCCTCATGTGAGCGCCGCCTGAGGCGCGGCCGCTGGACCGGGTTTGGACAATCGTGCGGCGCGCGGTGTGCGCAGACTCTCGGAGCGGAGCTGCCCACAGGCGGCGGAAATATCGCGCCCGCGCGGTGTCCGCACCGGCGAAGAATAACCAGCCTTGTTGACGATGGTGGCGAATTTCGCGATGTCTTCGGGCTCTGAACATTCGTAGGGCGCGCCGGGCCAGGCATTGAACGGAATGAGATTGATTTTGGCCGGAATCCCAGCGATCAGGCGCACCAGCGCTTTGGCGTCCGCCGGCGAATCATTGATCCCCTTCAGCATGACATATTCGAAAGTAATGCGCCTTGCGTTCGACGCGGTGGGATAGCGCCGGCAGGCGTCGAGCAATTCCGCCAATGGATATTTGCGGTTGATCGGCATCAATTCGTCGCGCAGTTCATCGGTCACGGCGTGCAGCGATATCGCCAGGCCAACGCCGAGCTCCTTGCCGCAACGCTCGATCATCGGCGCCACGCCGGCGGTTGAAAGCGTGATGCGACGGCGCGATATCGACAGCCCTTCGGGGTCCATGGCGATACGGATCGCCTTGGCGACATTCTCATAATTAAACAGCGGCTCGCCCATACCCATCATGACGATGTTAGAGATCATTCTGCCGTCCTGGGGCGATGGCCATTCGCCGTAGCTGTCGCGCGCCACCAGGAACTGCGAGATGATCTCGCGCGCTTCCAAGTTGCGCACCAGGCGCTGGGTACCGGTATGGCAAAAACCGCAGGTCAAGGTGCAGCCCACTTGCGCCGACATGCACAACGCGCCGCGGTCCTCTTCGGGAATGTAGACGCTTTCGGCTTCCTGCCCGTCGGGAAAGCGCAACAGCCATTTGCGCGTGCCGTCTTCAGACAATTGGTCGCGGGTGATTTTGGGCCGCGCCAGAGTATAGGCGGCCGCCAATGCTTCGCGCAGCGCGCCGTTCAAACTCGACATGTGTGAGAAATCATCCACGCCGTGATGATAAATCCAATGCCAGAGCTGTTTGGCGCGCAGACTTGCGCTTTTTTCGGATTCGCCGATGTGCGCCACAGCCTGCGCCAACTCCGCCCGATCCATACCGATCAGGCTCACACGTTCGTCCACCGCCGATGCGCTTACGTCTTTCATGCGGTTGATATACGTGCCTGCGGCGAAAATTTCCACAACCGTGAACCGGCGTGGCGCAGTAATACGTAAAAACAAATGATTACGGGCAGGCCTTAACGATCGCTTTATGCGTCTTGCTGAAGCCTTTCAGCGAATAAGTATCAAGCGAATAGCTATCTTTTCGGGAGGTTCCGCGGACGGTCAAATTACTGCCTCGGATCATCGCCTGGACGGCGACTTTGTCTTCATCGGCGTTGTTGGCCCAGGCATGTTCGTCCTGAATGATGCCAAATTTGAAACCGCGGCCATCAATTTGTAAGCTGATCGGCGAACCATCCTTGTAGGGATAGCCCGAGGTGACACTCACTTCTTCGACCACGACGGAGCCGCGGCGCCGTGTGATCATCGCGTTCGGCGCGCTGCGCTTGGTGTAATTGCCTTCCTGCTTGGTCGGCTGCGCGTACATGTAACACGTCAGCTTGCCGCCTTCTTTGTAGGTAAAAGCCGTCCAAGCGCCGTTCTTGCTCAATTCTTCCTGCGCCAGCGCTTGGCCGGCCACGCCGCCCACCGCCACAAGGGCGGCGAAGAAGAGGGCACTAACGGCGAGGGACGGTGAACCAAAGAGTCTCAGGAATTGCACGCGCATGTGACTAGGATATCCCGATAGCCAGCCAGGTTCCAGGGCATTTTCCATACTTGATCGGGAGAGGCTCAAACTGGCTTCGGCCGGCGCCGGGTCGGTGCGCCATAGACATGGGCTGGGCGCGGCGTCGATGGGGCGCGCGGATTGAGCGGACGGTCACCAAAGCGGCCAAGCGCCAGCATGCGATCATACATGACGATCGCCCCGGCAACCCCGAGATTTATCGAGAAACGCGCCGGAATCCGCACCACATGGTCACAACGCTCGACAAGTTCCGGTGACAGCGAGCCGCGCTCTGGGCCGAGCACATAGGCGGCGTTCAGAGGGTGCGGAAAGATCGGCAGATCAACCGCCTCGTCCATCAATTCGATTCCGACAAGGGCGCAGCCATCAGGCAAATTCAACTCAGCGACGCTGGCGAAGCGATAAAACGGTACATGTTCGTGCGTCTTCGCGGTATCTGAGCCGGCGCCAGCATACTCGGCGGCGATGGTAAACACGAAACCCGCGCCGAAGGCATGCGCCGAGCGCATCAAATTGCCGACATTGAACGGCTTGCTCACGCCCTCAACGCCGACGCCAAAATACCCACGCATGATATCCGTCATGGTCGTAAGCTTGCAGCCCGCACACCGTCAAGGCAAGTTGTCTTGGTATCGGAGCTACGGATTGTACCGCGATGCATGGATCAAAATATCTCGCAGCCAACCAGGGCGCAAAATAGTAGGCAGCGGCATGGCGAAGATAAGGAATGCGGATCGGTCCGTTCACCGGCAGTACGAAGCCTATCCCTATCCGCCGCGTGACCCAGCGGACGAAGCAAAGCGATTGATTACCGGCTCGCCCAGCAGCCTGCTCGAAATCGAGCATTATGTACGCGGCGAACGGTGCACGGCGGACTCACCGTTCCGCGTCTTGATCGCCGGCGGCGGCACGGGCGACGCGACCATCATGCTAGCGAGCCAATTGCGCGCGCGCGCGATCGACGCCGAAATAATCCACATAGATATTTCTACCGCATCGCTTGATATCGCGCGCGACCGCGCTGCCGCCCGGCGCCTCGACAGCATCAAATTTCTCCAGGCCTCTCTGACCGATCTGGCGCCGCTTGGCCTCGAGAAGTTCGATTACATCGATTGTTGCGGGGTGCTGCATCATCTCGAATCGCCGGCGGAAGTTCTGCGGGAGCTGGCGAACGCGCTCAAGCCGGGCGGCGGCATCGGGCTCATGCTCTATGGCCGTTTGGGACGGACCGGTGTCTACGAGGCGCAATCTTTGCTGCGTTTATTGGCGGATGATCCACTCGACCAGGCGCGTATCGATAGTGCCCGCGCGCTTCTCAGCGATTTGCCACCGACAAATTGGCTGCTGCGCAATTCTCATGTCGGCGATCATCAGAACGCCGGCGATGCGGGCATCTATGACTTGCTCCTGCATCGCCGCGACCGCGCCTATTTGGTCGATGAAATATTTGCGCTGGCGGCCGAGGCCGATCTCAGAATCACCGGCTTCATCGAGCCGGCGCGCTACGATCCGCTCAACTATTTGCGGAATGCGGACCTGCGCAAGAAAGCGGTGGCGCTGACCTGGCCGGAGCAATGCGCCGCGGCCGAACTCATAGCGGGCAACATGAAGGTTCATATCTGTTATCTGGTACCTTCCGCGCACTTGTCGTGCGGGCAAGCACGCGAGGTGCCGCTCCGGTTGGGCATGGCGGGTGTGGTTCCGGTGCTCAACAATGTCTCGCCCGAGGCGCTGGCCGGCCGCTTAAAAGGCGCGCCTGCCCTGTCGCTCGATTTCGACGGCGCAAAGATTCGCCTTGTGCTGCCCGAGCAAGCGGCGGCCCTAACCGCTCTGGTCGATGGCGACTGCGGGCTGGAGGAAATCCGCCGCCGCCTTGGCAAAGCGGGACAGAAACTATCGCCTGGCGCCTTCACGCGCCAGTTTGAGACTCTCTACAAAGCGCTTAACGGTATAAATACGATGCTTCTGCGATAAGCGGCAACAGTTGCGCCGAGCGGCGGCTGGGGCCATATACGCAACCTGTGACCGGGACGCTACGAAGCAAAAAAGATGACCAAGGCCGGACGGCAGAGCGAAATTATCGACCGTAGTGCGTTCGATGCGGCGCTGGCGGCCACTGAATGGCGACCGGGCGGCGGCGGCAGCCGCGACGAAGCGCTTGATCTGTGCAAGAATTATCTATCGGCGGGCCGCACGGTGCTGGGGGAGCGGCTTGAGCACGGGGCGCGCGGCAGCGCCCTGGTCGCCGGATACACCTTCTTGATCGACGAAATTCTCGCCGTTCTCTATGACCATGCGGCGGAGCGACTGTTCCCCGGGCCCAACCCGACTAGCGGCAATCGGTTGGCTTTTGTCGCGGTCGGCGGCTACGGCCGCGCCGAACTTTCGCCTTATTCGGATATTGATCTGTTGTTTCTCCATCCGTGGAAACTCACTGCACGCAGCGAACAGATCATCGAATATGTACTTTATATGTTGTGGGATATGGGCCTGACTGTGGGTCATGCGACACGCTCGATCGCCGATTGCCTGGCACGCGCGCGCAGCGACATGACGATCCGCACCAGTATTCTCGAATCGCGCTATTTGCGGGGCGACAAGGCTCTGTTTCGTGAACTCCGTCAGCGCTTTTGGGACGAGATCGTTCCCGGCGGCGAAGGCGATTTCGTCGCCGCCAAACTGACCGAGCGCGATGCCCGCCATCAGCGCACCGGTGATTCACGCTACCTGCTGGAACCCAATATCAAGGACGGTAAAGGCGGCTTGCGCGATTTGCATACGTTGTTCTGGATTGCCAAATATCTCTATCGCGTGCCGCGCTTCGCCGATTTGATCGAGCGCGGCTTGCTCACCCGCAAGGAACAGGTCCGTTTCGCCCGCGCCGAAGGGTTCTTGTGGAAAGTGCGCGCGCATTTGCACCTCGCCGCGGGCCGAGCTGAAGACCGTCTGACGTTCGATATTCAGCCCGAAATCGCGCGCCGCATGGGCTACGACGACCGCGACGGCAATCTCGCCGTCGAACGCTTCATGAAACATTATTTTCTGGTCGCCAAGTCGGTCGGAGAATTGACCCGCGTGCTGTGCGCTTTGCTCGAAGCGGACCACCTGGACGATGCGCCCCAGCGCATCGGCGCCGGCGGACCCTCGCCGGCAGCAGACGGATTGGGCACCGAAGGCGGCCGCCTTACTGTATTGGCCGAGGATTCGTTCGATGAACGGCCCGTGCGTCTGATTAAACTGTTCCGCCTCGCGCAAACCGGTGGCCTCGACATCCATCCGCGAACGCTCAGACTGGTGTATCAACGCCTGCACCTGATCGACCGCAGCTTGCGCGCGGATGACGAGGCCAACCGCCTATTCATGGCGCTGTTAAGCGACACTGAAGCGCCTGAGCAGGCGCTTCGCATGATGAACGAAGCCGGTGTGCTGGGACGCTTCATTCCCGAATTCGGCCGCATCGTTGGCCAGACCCAGCACGATATGTACCATGTCTATACGGTCGACGAGCACACCCTGCGTGCGATCGGAATCCTGTCGCAGATCGAGCGCCGCGAGCTTGCGGAAGAGCTGCCCTTAGCGACCGAAATCGCACCCAAGATCCTATCGCGCGGCGTCCTCTATCTTGCCCTCTTCCTGCATGACCTCGCCAAGAGTGGGCGCGGGAATCATTCGGAGGCGGGGGCGCGAATCGCAAATAAGCTGGGGCCGCGGTTGGGCTTGTCGGCGGAAGAAACCGAGCAAACCGCCTGGCTGGTCCGCAATCATTTGATCTTCAGCGATACCGCCTTCAAGCGCGACGTCAACGACCCGCAAACGCTGGCCGATTTTATCGCTCAGGTTCAATCGGTGGAGCGTCTCCGCCTGTTAACTGTGCTCACCGCAGCCGACATCCGCGCTGTCGGGCCGGGGCGCTGGAATGCGTGGAAAGGCGCGCTTTTGCGCGAGCTTTATCACCGCGCTGAAGAAGTGCTGACCGGCGGGCATGAAGCGAAAGGAAAGGCGGGGCGTGTCACCGCCGCGCAGAACGCCTTGCGCGCGACCCTTGATGATTGGCTGAGCGAAGATATAGACCGCTTTACCACCCGTCTGTTTCCGCCCTATTGGCTTGCTTTTGAAAGCGACACCCATGCGCGCCACGCCCGTCTTGTCCGCGACGCCGATGCGCGCGGCGCGTTTTTGGAGCTGGATACGCGGGTCGACGAGAAGCGCGCGGCAACGGAGATCACCCTCTACGCCAAAGATCAGCCCGGCATGTTCGCCGCCGTGGCCGGCGCCATGGCTGCTGCCGGCGCCAGCATTGTCGACGCCAAGGTGTTCACCACATCCGACGGCATGGCGCTTGACGGATTTTGGGTTCAGGACGCCATCGGCGGCCCGTTTGAAGACGCGGAAAGACTGGCACGCATGCTCGGTCTGTTAGAGCAGGCGTTGATCGGCGATCCGACGTTTGACGACGCGCTCGACGGCAGACGCGATCTGCCCGCACGGCGCCGCGCCGCGCATGTCATTTCACGCGTCCTGGTCGACAACCGCGCCAGCAGCAAACACACGGTGATTGAGATCAATGGTCGCGACCGGCCGGGTCTCCTCTACGATATTGGCGGCGCGCTGACCCAGCTCGGCCTGTCGATCGTGACCGCGCATATTTCCACCTACGGCGCCCAGGCAGTCGACGTATTTTACGTCAAGGACCGCTACGGACTACAGGTGACCAAGAATGCAGAAATCGAGCGCGTGCGGACGCGCCTTCTCGCCGCTTTGGATGAGCCGGAGCCGGGCGTCAGGCCGGTGGCTGCAACAGCGGCGGCGGAATAGCGATGATTCCCCCGCGCAGCCTAAGCGACCTAAACCACCGATCCTTGGTATAAGAGCGCCGCATCATGGCATTGGGGCGCTGGGTCGCGACGGTCGGAAGCTATACCCTTGCCTCACGGTTGCTCGGCTTCGTCCGCGACATTTTGATTGCCGCCGTTCTCGGCGCCGGGCCGGTTTCAGACGCATTCTTCGTCGCCTTCAAGCTGCCCAATTTTCTCCGCCGCCTGTTCGCAGAAGGCGCCTTCAACGCGGCGTTTGTGCCGCTATTTGCCGGAGAACTCGAACAGCATGGCCGCGAATCGGCCAAGGCGTTCGCCGAAGAAGTGCTTGCGGTTCTGCTCTGCGTGTTGCTGCTGCTCGTGGTGGTGGCGCAGATTGTCATGCCGTGGCTGATGTACGTCCTGGCGCCTGGCTTTGCCGACGACCCAGAAAAATTCGACCTCACGGTACAGCTCACACGTATCGCCTTTCCCTACATTCTATTCATTTCTCTGGTGTCGCTGCTGGGCGGCGTGTTGAATTCGCTATACAAGTTCGCCGCCGCCGCAGCCACGCCGATCATCTTGAATCTGTGTTTGATCGCCGCACTTCTCGGCCTCTCCCATTGGACGGAAACGCCAGGGCATGCGTTGGCGATCGGCGTTTCGGGCGCCGGCGTACTGCAATTCGCCTGGCTCATCGTGGCGCTGCGGCGCGCCGGCATTGCGCTCAGGCTGCTGCGCCCGCGACTGACGCCGCGCGTCAAACATATGTTGATCATCATTGCGCCCGCGGCGCTTGGCGCCGGTGTTGCTCAGGTAAATCTCCTCGTCGATGTGATTATCGCCTCGCTCTTACCGGAAGGCGCGATTTCGTACCTTTATTATGCCGATCGAATAAACCAATTACCGCTCGGCGTGATCGGCGTGGCGGTCGGCACGGCACTGCTGCCGCTGTTGTCGCGCCAGCTCCGCGGTGGCGACGACAAAGCCGCCGGGCATAGTCAAAACCGCGCCGTCGAAGGCGCGCTTCTGCTGACATTGCCGGCGGCAGCAGCGCTGATGATTATCGCTGAGCCCGTCTTATCGGTGCTATTTGAGCGCGGTGCCTTTACTTCTGTGGCGACCGGCGCCTCGGCGGACGCGTTGATTGCCTATGCCGCCGGTCTGCCGTCTTTCGTCATGATCAAGGTTTTGGTGCCTGGTTATTTCGCCCGTCAGGACACGAAGACGCCGGTGCGCATTGCAATCGTCTGCCTGACGATCAACATCGCGCTTAATTTGATTTTAATGGGCCCGCTCGGGCATGTCGGTATCGCTTTGGCGACGACACTTGCAGGCTGGCTCAATGCAGCTTTGTTGGCGCGCGGCCTGCATCGGCGCGGCTATTTCACCGCCGACGCACGCCTGCGCCGCCGCCTGCCGCGCATGCTGGCAGCCACGGCGGCGATGACCGCGGCGCTGTGGGCGGTCTCGTCAGCGCTGTCGGGCCCGCTCGGCGCGTCGCTTGGCACCGGGATTGGCAGTCTGATCGCGCTGATGTTCACCGGCGTCCTCGTCTATGGCGTCATGGCACGGGCCGTCGGCGCCATCTATCTAACCGACTTGAAAGATTTTTGGCGCTCCGACGGAGCTGGCGGCGGCGGCGGCGGCGAAAACAACGGCGCTTGAACGGGCCTGCCTGCATCTCTTGACCGGGGCGAGCCGGCGCGCCATAAATCCGGCGCTCCCGGGAGCCCCGGGCGCTAATTATTTGTTCAAACAGACGCGGTCTGACGGCCAGTTCGGAGCATGGCGCAATGAATCGAATTTTCTCGGGTGTTCAACCGACCGGCAATTTGCACCTCGGCAATTATCTCGGTGCCATCAAAAATTGGGTCAAAATGCAGGACGATTTCGAATGCATCTATTGCATCGTCGACCTGCACGCCATCACCGTCGCACAAGACCCCACCGAGCTCACCGCCAACACGCGTGAAGTCACCGCCGGCCTGATCGCCGCCGGCATCGATCCGGCGCGCTCCATCATCTTCAATCAAAGCCGGATCGCCGCTCATGCGGAACTGGCCTGGATTCTCAACTGCTTCACGCCGCTCGGCTGGCTCAACCGCATGACCCAATTCAAGGAGAAAGCCGGCAAGAAGCGCGACAACGCGATGCTCGGCCTCTACGCCTATCCGGTGTTGATGGCGGCCGATATTCTGCTCTACCGCGCCACCCATGTGCCGGTCGGCGAAGATCAGAAACAGCATCTGGAACTATCACGCGATATCGCCGGCGCCTTCAACCGGAGCTACAACCAGGAATATTTCCCATTGCCAGAGCCGCTGATCCTCGGCGAAGCGACGCGGGTGATGAGCCTGCGCGACGGGCGCGCGAAAATGAGCAAATCGGAACCGTCCGAAAATTCCCGCATCAATTTGACCGATGATGCCGATACCATTCAGCGAAAGATTCGCCGCGCCAAAACCGATTCGGAGCCGGGCATGAGTTACGACCCGGAAAATCGTCCGGAAGCGACAAACCTGCTCGGCATCTACGCTGCGCTAGCCGACGAAACCGTCGCGGCGGTGACATCGCGCTTCGAAGGCAAGGGATTCGCCGAATTCAAGGTCGAGCTAGCGGAGCTTGCCGCCGCCAAGCTGGAACCAATTGCCGCAGAGATGCGCCGGCTCATGGCATCGACCGACTTTATCGACGATATCTTGCGCAAAGGCGCAGAACGTGCCGCCAGCATCGCTGATCCGAACCTCGCCGACATAAAGAAAATCATTGGTCTTCTCGATCCCTGAATTGACCTGTAAATTTACTTGTGAATTTCGGCCGCTAACATTTTTCTTGCGCTGAAGGGCCTGCAAGCGCGATACACAAAGCGTGCCCCAACAGGCGGCGTCCATGGAAATCTATCTCCCGATAGCGGAAATCTCGACCAATGTGTTTCTGCTGCTCGGCCTCGGCGGAGCGATCGGCTTTCTGTCGGGTATGTTCGGCGTCGGCGGCGGCTTTCTGATGACGCCGCTGCTGATCTTTCTCGGCGTGCCACCAACGGTGGCGGTCGGCACCGGCACCAATCTGATCGTGGCGGCGTCGGTCTCTGGCATGATGGCGCATTGGCGGCGCGGAAATGTCGATTTCCGTATGGGTGCGCTCCTGTTCAGCGGCGGCATCGGTGGCTCCTGGCTCGGCGTGTGGCTGTTTAAGGCATTGCGCGAAGCCGGCCAGATCGACTTGGTGATCTCACTTTTTTATGTCGTTTTCCTGACCGTCGTCGGCAGCCTGATGGGCGCTGAAAGCGTGCGCGCCGCGCTGCGGCGGAACACCAGCCGGCGGCGCAAGGCGCATCAGCACAATTGGTTCCATGGCCTGCCGTTCAAGCTCCGCTTTCGGCGCTCAAAACTTTATGTGAGCGCGCTGCCGCCGATTGTCGTTGGCTTTTTGATGGGGTTGCTGGCGGCGTTCATGGGTGTCGGCGGCGGCTTCATCATGATTCCGGTGATGATCTACCTGATCGGCATGCCGACAAGCGTCGTCGTCGGCACGTCGCTGTTCGGCATCGTCGTGGTCAGTACCGTCTCGTCCTTTGCTCACGCCGTCCAAAATCACAATGTCGATATTATTCTGGCTCTCTTGCTCGCGGTGGGCGCGGTGATCGGCGCGCAGTATGGCAGTCGGTTCAGCCAGCGGATCAAAGGAGAATATCTGCGCGGCCTCTTGGCGGTCATGGTATTGGCCGTTGGCGGGCGACTGCTGTACGGATTGGTGGCACGCCCCGAAGATCTTTACAGCGCCACCTTGATGGTGATGCGCTGATGATCAGATGGAACCTCATGGCCGGGGCGATGCTGGTGCTGTTCGGCGCCCTGATGGGCGCGCCGATGAATGTCAGCCTCGGGGCCGGCAATGAACCGCTCGTCGTCGATCTTCTGCCGCAAAGAATTGAGATCGATTCGAGCTTTAGCGGAAGCACCGTCATTCTATTCGGCGTGAAAACCGTGCCGGGCGACATCATTGTCACTCTGCGTGGACCGGAGGCGCCGGTGGTCGTGCGCCGCAAGCGCCGGGTTGCCGGTATTTGGATCAATCGGGATTCGGTCGCGTTTCGCGACGTTCCGCAATATTACGCGCTCGCCGCCTCTCGCCCGGTCGAAGAGTTAATGAATGTGCAAGAACTCAACCGCAATCAGATCGGCAGCGACCATATTCTTCTCAATACGATCTGGACACGAACCATGGAGGAGGTCGACAATTTCCGCGAAGCTGTTCGGCGCGGGCGCATGACGGAGGACCTATACGCGCCCGAAATCGGTGAAATTGTGATCATCGACGATAGCTTGTTCCGGGCCACGCTGACGTTGCCGGCAAATGTTCCGACCGGTGAGTATGTGGCGGAAACGATCTTGGTGCGCGACGGCGAAATATTGAGCCGGCGGGAAGCGCATCTCACGGTCGAGAAATCCGGCATATCAGCCGAAATATATGACTTCGCCAAAGGACAGGGTGCACTCTACGGCCTAATTGCCATCGCCGCGGCGCTGCTCGCAGGATGGGCCGGCGGCGTCGCCTTCCGGAAAAATTGACAATCCTTTAGGGGCTGCCATGAAAAAATCTAAGAATTCGCACGTCAGGGAGCACATCGCCGGCGAGATTACGTTTCTTGTCTGCGTGGCACATGACGATCATTCCGCCGTTGCCGCGCGCTTCGCGGCGATGCGGGCGCAAAACTCCGGCGGCGGGGTAGCGCTCCTGCATGTGACACAGCCGCCCGAATTTCAGCATTGGGCAGCGGTCGGCGAACGCATGCGCGAGGAAACCCAAGAAGAAGCGCAAGCGATGCTCAACGAACTGGCCGGCGAGGTGGAAGCGTTGCTCGGCGCGAAGCCGGCGCTGCATATCCGCGAAGGACGCATCGGCGAGGAAATTTTGGCCCATATCGAAGAAAGCGAATCGATCGATCTTTTAGTGGTCGGTGCGGCGCCGCCCGACGACGGCCACGGCTCCTTGATATCGTGGCTGGCCGGCCAGCTTGCTGGGCGCCTCAATATACCGCTGGTCGTGGTGCCTGGGAATCTGAGTGACCAACAGCTCCGCAATTTGACCTGAAAAATCGAAATCGAGAGCCAAAGGCAGGCAAATTCTGACCGCCCAAGGCGCCCTGGCCAAGGAAGCCTGAATTCGTCGAGTCAGGCAAAATGGCAATCCTCCCGAATTAGCCGATTTTGTTAACTATATATTTACCTTCACAACCAATGCCTTCCGCGCAAGGGTTGATATATTGAACCGTCTGGCCCACATTCCGCCCGCAAAATTGAGCAATCCCTTCAGGATTGCCTGCCGACACAGGAAGACACAGGAATGTTTATTCAAACTGAACAAACCCCCAATCCCGCCACATTAAAGTTCCTTCCGGGACAAGTGGTTTTGGCAGAAGGAACGCTGGACATTCGCGACGCGGACGCGGCCCAGAGCTCGCCCTTGGCGGCGCGCCTGTTTCTCGTCGATGAGGTCGAAGGTGTGTTCTTTGGCAGCGACTTCGTTACCGTTACCAAATCCGAAGACGCCGACTGGCAGATGCTAAAGCCGGTCATTCTTGGCGTTATCATGGAGCACTTCGTCTCGGGAAAACCCGTGATGCTGGATACTGCGGATATCGGTGCGGCCCATACGGATGGCGATGAAACTGGTCCCGATGCCGAAATTATCGGCCAGATCAAAGAATTGCTGGATACACGGGTGCGCCCCGCCGTCGCTATGGACGGCGGCGATATCGTGTATCGGGGATTTCAGAATGGTGTGGTGATGTTGCAGATGCAGGGTTCCTGTCAGGGCTGCCCGAGCTCAACCGCGACCTTAAAAATGGGCATCGAAAATATGCTGCGGCATTACATCCCCGAAGTCGTCGAAGTTCGCGCGGTTTAGACGGCACAATTCTGTGGCGGCAGTGCGGGCAGAGAGACCCCACCGATCTGGGAGTGAGTGTGCAAATTAATTCCGTGAGAGCGAGGCAGGCTGATTCGGGCGATGCTCAGAATCGAGCGCTGTCGTGGACCGACGTTCCTTTATTTGCGCCGGCGCTGGCGGTGTTGGCGAGCGCCGCCATTGCGGTATCGGCCCTCGCGGTTTTCACGCCGCCCAAAAATCAAACAGCGGAAGTTTCCGTTCACCTGGAATCCCCGGCCTCCGAACACGCTATCGCTGCGGCGGCGCAACGAGCGGTTCGGCCGGTGCGAACGGAACGCCTGAGCCAGGTCGATGACGAAGACATTGCGGACGACAGTGACAACCGCGGCGGATTTTCTGCCGTCACTCTCGCCAACATGCTGCTGCTCGCCAAAGTGGACGGCAACCTGCCCAGCGCTGCCGCTGAGGCATTTGTGCAGCAAAAAGCAGCCGAGGAGAACGTGAATTTAAAAGGGTTCCGGCATGGCATTGCCCGCCCTGTCACCCAAGCAACGCTCGAATTGCCTGTCGAACAGGCGGCGAAACAGGCTGCGGTCAAGATACCCGTACCCAACCCCGCCGGGAAACCTGTTCTGGATGGCCAGATCGGAAGTGTCGCGGCATTGGACGCCCATTTTGAGCGCATTGATTACGATTTGGCGACTGTGCGCGATAGCGGCGACAACGTACCCCGCCTCTATCTTGATAAATTGCCGGCCGACATTGCCGATGTCCCGTCCGTCACGACGCGAAAGCGCATTTTCATCAAGTCCGTCTTGCCTGTCGTTCTTCGGGTCAACGAGGATATCCTCGCGGCGCGCCAGAGATTACAAGAATTGCGTGCGATATTGGACAGCGGCCTATCGTTGACCGACGCGCAGCGTGACTGGCTCCACCAAATGGCCGAGCGTTATGAAACGGCTCCCTATGATTGGGACGCGTTCATGGAGCGGGTCGATATTGTTCCACCTTCTCTCGCCATTGCACAGGCGGCTGAGGAATCAGGCTGGGGAACGTCGCGCTTTGCGCGTGAAGGCAATGCGCTGTTTGGCCAATATACCTACAAGGCATCGCATGGCATGTTGCCGGAGCAGCGCGCCAGCGGGCAGCATCACCTTGTGCGCGCCTATTCGAACTTGGTCGAGGGCACGCGTTCCTATGTGCATAATTTGAACTACCATCGCGCCTATGGTGAATTCCGAGCGGCGCGAAAATGGCTGCGCAGCCACGCCAAGCCGATGGATGGCCTCACATTGGCGGGAGAGTTGATCCGGTATTCCGAACGCGGCGCGGCCTATGTTGAGACCATCCGGCGCATCATCCGCGTTAACGAATTGGCGCCGCTTGACGATGCCCAGCTGCATGACGAGCGCTGGACCCTGGGCGTTCCCGCCCTGCCAGGCCGGCAATCCTGATTGCTGCGCCAAACCTCTGAGAAAACTCAGGGAACGAGAAACTGCATACCAAGCCAGCGCCAGCGCCTATCCGGACCTGGGAGTGTACAATTGACACGGTTTCGCCCGCGCTGAAGCGGCTTTGTCATGCGCAGTTCGACCCGTCTTTCGCCCAGTAATTCCACCTGCACCGGGCCCTGACCGGATACGAAACAAGCCAGCGCGCCGATATCCTCTAGAGATTCGTCAATAGTAAAGCCGATATGGGGCGGATTGCGCACCACGATCGGTTCCGCCGGCGTGACATCATGAACGGGAATCGGCAGGGTGTTCACGATCAGCCGGAAGCGCTCGATACCGCCATAGGCTTCGTTCAGGGAAAATCGTGGCAAAGCGAACGGATCCACCGATTTGTCGGCGACGCCTGAATTCTGTCCGAACGCGACTTCAAACCCCAACTCCTCAATGAGGCCACGCAGCGCCAAATTATATTCGCCGTACGGATAGGCGAACAGACGCGGCGAAAAACCCAGTTCGGCCTGGAAACGCGTCTGCGCGCTCGCGATGTCGCGTCGCGCTGCCACCAAATCAAGGCGCCACAAATGCTCGTGCGAGGAGCTGTGATTAGCAATCGTTACGCCGGCATTGGCCAAGGTGCGGATGTCATCCCAACTCATCGAGCGCACCCGCTGCTGGTCGATGGCATCGGTGGCAACAAACAGAGTGAATGGAAAACCGGCCTCACGCAGACGCGGCCAAGCCTCGCTAATCACAGATTTCGCGGCGTCGTCAATGGTGATGCCCACCGTTTTCTCAGGCAATGGCTGCCCGCTACGCAGCGCCGCAATGATATGCGGTACCGGCAACACCGTGTAGCTACCCGATCGCAGATAGGCGAGATGCGCTTCGAATTGCTTTAGCGTAATGTTTGTCGACGGCAAATCGGCTTCGTCAAAGCGGTGATATTGCAAAATTACCGCCGAATCCGCAGCCTGACCCACAGCCGGAAAGCCCACAGCCGAAACGCCAACCGCCGGAACTCCGACGGCCGCGCACAATAGCGCCGCCGCCATCTTCAATCTTGTCCAGCGATCAAGCCGCATGGTTCCCGTCATCTTTTTCAATCCGTCATCATCCCGGTGCGCGCGGCGCTATCCCACAAGAGCGGATATGTGCGCGGATTGTAAAGCTGATAGTGCCACCATTCGTTTAAATAATGGTCCCACCCGGCACTGGCCATCAGGCCCAGCAATAAATATCGATTGCGCCTAATCTCCGGCGCAAGAGTTGGACAGTTGTGAAAAGCCCGGGCGCTGAAATCGTCGAACGGCGTGCCCATATCTAGCGCAACACCATCCGCGCGACGCACCAAAGTAAGATCGATGGCGATGCCGCGCGAATGCGGCGAGCCGCTGCGCGGGTCGGCCAGAAAGACCGGGTTGGGATCGTGATTCCATAATTTCCACTGCGCTTCCACCGGCCGATAAGCATCAAATATTCGAAACCTCAGATCCAGTTCGCGTGCCAGCACAATTGCTCTGGCCAACGCCCCGGCGGCATTGCTATGGAGCCAACAGGCGGCGTGCCGATAGATCGGCTTACCGGTAATATTGTTCGCGGTCGCATAGGCAAGCGCCAGTTCAATATCATATTCAGGAGAGGAAATTCTGGTCAGGGTCATAATGCCGGAGCGGCTGCTAGATGCCGCCAAGTCCTTAAATTGATGCGAATTCGCGCCGATGCCCTTGGTGCCGTCCATCAGCTTGTCGAGGCCGCCCTGGCGATGTTAGAGGTAGGGAAGCCTTAAATTCAAATTCGCCGTTTCATAGCTTCCATTGGCTGAATAGCGTCCCAGTGGCTGAATGATAACAAATTAGAGTGCCGTGAAAAACGATGAAGCTTCTTGCTCTCGACGCCGCCACGACGGCCTGCTCAGTGGCCTGTTGGTCGGGCGGCGCCGTTATCGCCCAACGCGAGGAAACCGCCGACAGACGCCAGGCTGAAATTCTCATGCCGATGGTGCAAAGCACCATGCGCGAGGCCGGCTTCGATTATCACATGTTGGATTTGATCGCGGTAACCACTGGACCAGGTTCGTTCACCGGTGTCCGCATCGGGCTGGCGACAGCGCGCGGCCTCGCCCTCGCCTCCGGCCTACCGCTTACCGGTATTACCACCTTGCAGGCGCTTGCCGCCGCGCCGCCGCCGGACGAACGCCGGGGCGGACTAATCCTTGCCGTATTAGATGCCCGGCGAGACCAACTCTATGGCCAATTCTTCGATAAGAAAGGCGAGGCCGCCAGCGAGCCATTCGCGGCCGCGGCTGCAGCGATACCGGGCCGCTACGAGAATATTTCTCCGGGCGCGGCTTCACTTCTGCTGGTCGGGAGCGGTGCTGGATTGGCAGCCCGCGCGCTCGACGAATCGCGGCACCCTTACCACTATTCCGAGAGCCCGCCCTTTCCCAGCGCGGCAACGATTGCGGCGTTGGTTGCAGCACGCGGATTCGTTCCTGCGGCAAACACCCCGGTCGCGCCGTTTTACCTGCGCGAGCCTGGCGTTACTCCTGCCGCAACGGATCGCGAGAGGGTGTGATGGAAACGCTATCGCCCGACGCCTTTGCAATCGAAATAGTGAAGACATACGACCTGCCGGCCATCGCGTCGCTGCATGCAATTTGTTTCGAGGATTCCTGGCATGCCGAGCTGCTGGGAAGGATATTATCGGCGCCCGGCGCATTTGGCTTTTTTAGCCGTCCAAGCGGCAAGGCCGTCGGCTTTATACTGTGCCGCTCGAGCGGACAGGAAGGTGAAATTCTATCTCTCGCCGTGGCACCAAGCCTAAGGCGTAGCGGATTGGGCGGGGCGCTGTTGGACGCGGCGATGAGGCATGCTGCAAACCAAGCGATTGAAGCGCTATTTCTCGAGGTGGCGGAGGACAATGTGGCGGCGCGACGTCTCTACCAGAAATTTGGCTTCGCGGTCGTCGGGAGGCGCCCGCAATATTACCGGCGACGCTATGGGCCAAGTGTCGACGCGATGACTCTTCGCTTCAATCTTAAATCGGCGGGACGATGTGAAAACTAACTAAATCCCGATAACCGATGATTTACCCACATTGCCTTCACTCTAATGATTAACTATAAAATAGAAAATTGATTCTTTCTGACTGGAACTTGTATGACAAGTGCAAATAATTCGACGATTTTATTAGAATTAACCGCCGAAATCGTCACTTCGCATGTATCGAATAATAGCGTAGCACCAGATTTTTTGCCCAATTTCATCAAAAACGTACATGCTTCACTTTCCACTGCCACAGCCGAACAGCTAAGATTTATCGATAGTCCGCGCCACCCGGCAGTGTCGATCGGAAGCTCCATATCGAGCGATTTTCTCGTTTGCCTTGAAGATGGCAAGAAACTGAAAATGCTGCGCCGGCATCTCAGGCGGGCCTATGGGATGACACCGGAGCAGTATCGCGCGCGCTGGGGACTGCCCTCGGATTATCCCATGGTCGCGCCGAGTTACGCGGCAAAGCGGAGTGAACTTGCTAAAAAAATGGATCTCGGCACCAGGCTTGGCCAACCGCGCTGATACACGGCCCCTGCGCGCCCGAGCCGCCGCGCAGGACACTCCTGCGGCTCAATAATCTGCACTCATGGACGTCGCAAAACTGGCGCCTATAATGGCGATGAGCGAACAACAGGCGGAATGGCGGCGAGCGATGAAATCTGGCAAAACACCAAGCCGGACAAATTTGGAAAAGCAATGCATGGAGTTGGGCCTGAAAATGACCGGGCAGCGCCGCGTTATCGCGCGCGTGCTGTCCGAGGCCGACGATCATCCGAATGTGGAAGTCGTACATCGCCGCGCCAGTGCGATCGATGACCGCATCAGCCTGGCGACCGTCTACCGCACCCTTCGTCTATTCGAAGAAATCAATATTCTCGACCGCCATGATTTCGGCGACGGCCGGGCGCGCTATGAGCAGGCGGATCAGGACCACCACGATCATTTGATCGACCTGAAGAGCGGCAAGGTCATCGAATTTCAAGACCGCAAAATCGAACAACTCCAATCTGCTGTCGCCGAGCGCCTGGGCTACAAGCTGGTCGGCCACAAGCTCGAACTCTATGCCGTCCCTCTCGATGAAAGCACGGCGGATAAGGATGACTAGCGGCGTGGGCGAACAGAGATTCATGGACGGGATTACAACGGGCAGCCTGGCGGTTCGGCTGGCGCTGGGCGATTCGGATATCGACGCCGCCCAAGCGCTCAGATACCGGGTTTTCTACGAAGAGATGACCGCGCGGCCAAGCGAAGAAATGGCCGCCAAAGGGCGCGATTTCGACCGCTTCGACCAATATTGTGACCATCTGTTGGTAATCGATAACGACCTGCCAATCGGCAGTAACCAAGTAGTTGGAACCTATCGCCTGCTGCGCCGCTCGGTCGCTGAACGCGACGGCGGGTTTTACTCTATCTCGGAATATAATATCGATCGCATCTTGGAGCAGCCCGGAGAAATTCTTGAATTGGGCCGCTCCTGCGTCGAGGCGCCCTATCGCAACCGCGCCACCATGACGCTGCTGTGGCGCGGCATCGCCACCTACGTCAAGCATTACGAGATTCCGCTGATGTTTGGCTGCGCAAGCTTCCCGGGCACCGACCCGGCCGAGCATGCGATGGCGCTCTCTTATCTTTATCATTTTCATCTCGCGCCGGCCGAAATGCGCCCGGTGGCGCAGCCGGATCATTTCGTCAAGATGGACTTGTTGCCCAAGGAAGAGGTCAACGGCCGCGCCGCGATCCGCACCGTGCCGCCGCTGATCAGAGGCTATTTGCGGCTCAACGGGTTCGTCGGTGACGGCGCGGTGATCGACCCGCAATGGAACAGCGTCGATGTCAGCATTGTGGTCAAAACGGATTTGGTGACGCGCAAATATTTGGACAAACTAACATGACGGCGTTTTTTACCGCGCTGCGCTTTGCCGGCTGGACGGCGGTGCTGTTGCCCGTTCAAATCTTTCTGATCCGGTTCAACATGCCGTTCGCAAAACGCCTGCCGATGATGTACCACCGCGGCGTCTGCCGGTTGTTGGCCTTTCGCGTCGAGCAGCATGGCGAGATATCGCGTACGCGACCAACTCTGTTCGTGTGCAATCACACCTCATATCTCGACATTTCCGTGTTGGGCGCCGTTCTGCCAGCGTCGTTCGTGGCCAAGGCCGAAGTGCGCGCCTGGCCGCTATTTGGCTTACTGGCACGCTTGCAACGCACGGTTTTTGTCGAGCGCAAGGCCAGCCGCACCGCGGAGCATCGCGACGAAATGGTCCGCCGGCTCGAAATGGGAGACAATTTAGTTTTGTTCCCCGAAGGCACCAGCAATGACGGCAACCGAGTGCTGCCGTTTAAAAGCGGGTTTTTCGGCGCCGCCGAGATTGAAATCGACGGCAAACCGCTTACCGTCCAGCCGGTATCGGTTTCCTATACGCATCTCGACGGCATCCCGGTTGGGCACGGATATCGGCCGTATTTCGCTTGGTACGGCGATATGGAAATGGCCGGCCATTTGTGGAATGTCTTCGGCCTCGGGCAAACCACCGTGGCGGTCGAATTCCATGATCCGGTGACCATAGCCGACTTCGCCTCGCGCAAGGAGATGGCGGCGCACTGTCAGCGTGTGGTGTCCGATGGCGTCTCGCGCGGCATTCACGGGCGCCTTGGCAAAGTCGCCAAACACGCGTGGTGGGCCTCGAAAACCGCCTGACCCACAGCTGAAGGCGCATGCGCTCCGCTTGACAGCGTCTGGACGAGTGTTAGATTTGCCAGCTTAGAATGAGAACATCCAAACAACATTGTGCCTGCCCCTGTTCAGGCGCGCTTGAATATGCGGCGCGGCGGACAGCAGCGGGATAACATTTTGACGAAAAAACTCTACGTAAAGACCTATGGCTGCCAGATGAACGTCTATGACTCCGCCCGGATGGCGGATGTCTTGGCGGCGCATGGCTATGCATCGACGGGCACGCCCGACGACGCAGATCTGGTGATTCTGAATCCCTGCCATATTCGCGAAAAGGCAGCGGAAAAGGTCTATTCGGAACTCGGCCGGATGAACCAGATCAAACAGGCGCGGCGCGCCGCCGGGCGGCGCATGATGCTCGCCGTCAGCGGGTGTGTCGGCCAAGCCGAGGGCGCTGAGCTATTGCGCCGCGCCCCGTTTGTCGATCTTGTCATGGGGCCGCAGAATTACCATCGGCTGCCAGAATTGCTGCGCCGCGCCGAAGCGCGCGGCGTGGTCGACACGGAGTTTCCGGTCGAGAGCAAGTTCGATCATTTGCCGGACGCGGAACCCGGCTCCGCCAATTCCGGCGTCAGCGCCTTTCTCACTATTCAAGAAGGCTGCGACCGGTTTTGTACGTTTTGCGTCGTGCCCTACACGCGCGGCGCGGAATATTCGCGCCCGGTGAAACAAGTCGAGTCCGAGGCGCGCCGGTTGATCGCCCTCGGCGCGCGCGAAATCACCTTGCTCGGGCAAAATGTCAACGCCTATCACGGCGCCAATGACAGCGCAGGCGACGGCCACAGCGAGTACTCCCTGGCTGACCTCATTCGCCACTTGGCGGATTTAGACGGGTTAAAGCGGTTGCGCTACACGACCTCGCATCCGCGCGATCTGAGCGCCGATTTGATCGCCGCGCATGGCGATGTTGCGGCGCTCATGCCGTTTCTACATCTTCCCGTACAGTCCGGATCAGACCGCATTCTCAAAGCGATGAACCGCCAGCATACAGCGGATGACTATCGCCGCCGGATCGAGGAATTGCGCCGGGCGAGACCGGATATCGCCCTTTCGAGCGATTTCATTGTAGGATTTCCCGGCGAAACCGACGCTGATTTCGAAGCGACCCTAGAGCTGGCGCGGGACGTCAATTACGCCCAGGCGTTTTCCTTCAAATACAGCCCGCGGCCGGGCACCCCAGCGGCAGATCATGACGATCAGGTTCCAGAAAATGTTAAGGGCCAGCGGTTGAAAGCGTTGCAAACGCTTCTTGGCCGCTCACAATCCACATTCAATGCCAGCATGGTCGGCCGCACCCTGCCGGTGCTGTTCGAGCGCCCCGGGCGCCATGCCAATCAGCTATTGGGGCGCACCGCCTTCGGCCAATGGGTTCATGCCGACATGCCAGAGGAGTATCGCGGCCGCATCGCCGATGTTGTGATCATCGAGGCGCACACAAACAGCCTGGCGGGACAAGCGGTGGCGGCGTAGGCGGCGCATGCAGAGATGACCGCAGGTATATCCACAGAGACGGCCACAGAGACGGCGGCGCGGGCCGCAGGGCAGCCCAGATGAGCCAGCTTCCTGTCATCGAACCTGGGAAATCCGGCGAGTCCAGTGCGCCGAGCGCTCAGACCCATATAGTTTTCGATGATAACGCGGTGCTGGCGATGCTATTTGGCGAACATGACCGCCATATCGCGCAAATTGAGCACGCCCTTGGAGTGATAATCGGCTCACGCGGCAACGAGCTTGAGATTTCCGGTCCGCCCGAATCGGTCGGCGTAGCTAAGGCGGTGCTGAACGAATTGTACGACAAGCTCAAACGCGGGCTGGCCGTGAACAGCAGTGAAGTCGACGGGACGATTAGAATGGCCAGCGCACGGGGCCAGGTTGGGGGTGCCGCGGACGCCGGCGGCGCGCCGCGGGCGCGGATCGAGCCCATTCAAACGCGCAAGCATCCTGTCGAGCCGCGCTCGCCGCGCCAAGCCGCCTACATCGAGGCGATGCGCTCGCACGAGCTGGTGTTTGGCCTCGGTCCGGCGGGAACCGGAAAAACTTATATCGCCGTCGCTGTTGCGGTTTCGATGTATCTGTCGGGTCAGGTCGACCGCATCATACTTTCGCGTCCGGCCGTCGAGGCCGGAGAACGCCTCGGTTTCCTGCCCGGTGACATCAAGGAAAAGGTCGATCCTTATTTACGCCCGCTATACGACGCGCTGCACGATATGATGCCAACAGATTCAGTGCTGAAGCGGATTGAGTCCGGCGATATCGAGATTGCGCCGCTGGCGTTCATGCGCGGGCGCACGCTGTCCAACGCCATCGTCATTCTCGATGAGGCGCAAAATACCACGCCGGTTCAAATGAAGATGTTTCTGACTCGCCTTGGCGAATATTCCCGCATGGTGGTCACCGGTGATCTGTCGCAGATCGATTTGCCGATCGGCGCACGATCCGGATTGGCGGAAGCGGTCGATGTCCTGGAGAACATGAAGGGCGCGGCATTCATTCGATTTTCTAGTGACGACGTCGTGCGCAATCCCCTGGTCACGCGCATCGTGCGCGCCTACGAAAAGCGCGAGAAGGACGCACAGACGGCGCGCGATGGGGCGCAACGAACGTGACCGAGGAATCTGAAACTCTGTTCGAGCGCAGCCTCATCGCGGAGCGCAAATTGCTGTCAACTTCGGCGATCCGCGCGCTGGCGGAGGAACGCTGGAACATCGCGCGACCGCTGTTGGATTGGCCATTGCTGGTCCTGTTTGTTATCGCGATGACTGCGCTGTTTGCGCCATTCGGCTCGTCCGACCTGCCGACCCCAGCCTTGGGCAGTATCGCCCAGGACACCATCCGGGCAGATCGCGGCTTGGAAGTGGCGGACCCGGAAGAAACCGCGTTGCGCCGCGCACAGGCACGTTCAACGGTGCGGCCGCGCTTTGATTACGATCCCGAGTTTCTCTTTGAGCGGCGCAACGATGCCGTCGTGGCGATGGAAAATTTGAAAGCGCGTCTGGCGCAAACCGAGCTGACAGTCGGCGCCCGGCTCGCCGCCTTCGAGGCCGATCTCGGCTTACCGGTAAATGCCGGCGTATTTGAATTGCTCGAAGGGCTGCCGGAGATCGAGAACGCCGGCGAAGCATTGTCCTATTTCCTGGCACTGCCTGCCGAGCGCATGGTGATGGAAGACCGCGCCATGCTACCCGAGAGCGGTGCGATAGAACTCCGCCGCGCCGACAGCGACGAAGGCGCCAAGCTATTCCATTTCGACGCTATCATTGACGTCGCCGGGGCGTGGCGAATGATGCGGGCTAAAGCGGGTGAGGCGCCGTACGGCTCAGCGCGAAGCCTGCGCACCTGGATCCTCGAAACGGCGCTGGCGATGACCGAACAAAACGTCACCTTCAACCCCACCGCCACCGAGAGCGCCGCCGAAGCAGCGCTCGCCGCGGTCGAAGAAGTGACCATGCATATCGGCCGCGGAGAGGTGATCGTGCGGGAGGGAGACCGCGTGACGCGGCGTGCTCAGTCGCGCCTTTTGGCGCTGAACGACGCCCGCCAAGGCGGGCTTGGCTGGGTCGATAGCGTGGCGTTCGCAGTATTTCTCGCCGGCCTAGTTGGGTTGGGCGCGTTCTTTTTTCGCTCCGGCCGCCAACCGCTGCATTTTACCCGCAAGACCGGCTACATCACGCTCGCCTCGATCAGCATCACCGGGCTCATTAGCATCGGCGCGATTTTTGCTGGACGCGGCATCGCTGAAGGCATTGGCATCGACCTCCCGGCTGCTGCGTTTCTCAGCCCCGTCGCCCTTGCGGCGGTAATCGTCTCGATCTTTGTCAATGCACGGGTGAGCCTGATGGTCGGCGTTACCCTCTCGCTGCTCGTGACCTATCACGCCGACGGCGGGATTTGGCTTGCCGCTTATTATCTGATTGGTGTGCTGGTTGCCGGTATCGGCGCGCGGCCTTGCCGTCATCGCAAGGACTTGCTGATGGTCGGTGCCGCGGTGGCCGCCGTCCAGGCGGCAACCGTGCCTCTCGTGCTCATTCTCGCCGGCGGCACAGCCTATGCAGAAATTCCGATCGTGCTGGTGTTTGCGTTGGTGTCAGGCGGGTTGGTCGCGGCGTTCGCCATGGTCTTGCTGCCGTTGTTCGAGTACGTGTTCGACGAAGTTACCGACGTGCGGTTGATGGAACTCGCCTCCGGCGATCATCCGTTGCTCAAGGCGCTGGCTATGAAATCGCCGGGCACTTACCACCATTCGGTAATGATCGCCAATCTCGCAGAAGCGGCGGCCGAGGCAATCGGCGCCAACGCTCTTAAATGCCGCGTCATGGCGCTTTATCACGATATCGGAAAATCGGTTCGGCCGGTCTATTTCGCGGAAAACCAGCGCGAGGGCAACATCCATGACGGCCTTCCGCCGGAGCTTTCAGCACGTATCATCTTTTCCCATATCACCGAAGGCATCGAGCTTGCCCGGTCGCATCGTCTGGGGCGGCCTGTAATCGAAGCGGTGACGCAACATCAGGGCACCACTTTGTTGCGCGTTTTTTATCAGCGCGCTCTGGAACAAGCGCAATCTTCTGGACGACCGGTCAATGAAGCGGATTACCGATATCCCGGCCCGCGGCCGCAGACGCGTGAATCGGGAATCCTGATGGTCGGCGATTCCGTTGAAGCCGCGACCCGAGCGCTCAAAAACCCAAGCCCGGCCGAGCTGAAGGAACGGGTCGGGAAAATCATCGCCGAGAAAATGGCGGATGGACAATTATCGGATTGCGCGCTCACCATTGCCGACCTCGCCAATATTGAAGAATCATTCACGCGGGTTCTCGTCATGGGCGTCTATCACAGTCGCATTGAATACCCGGCCAGCAATGTGCGGGCGGGGCCGCAGGACCGAGAACAGAACGGCAAAGGTAGAGATGGAGATCGGGATAACGATACGCCAATCAGCATGGCGGACCGCGCTTCCTGATGCGCGCCGCGTGACGCGGAAGGCAGCCTTGGCAGCGCTGGCCTCGACAGCCGAGACCATCGCCACCGAGCTCGCCGTCGTGCTGGCCGACGACAACTTGCTGCGCAGCCTGAACTCTGAATATCGCGGCGTCGATAAGGCGACCAATGTTCTAGCGTTTGCCTACGCGGACTCCAATCCGTCGCCGGCACCATTTGAAAGTGACGCCTTGGGAGATGTAGTGATTTCGCTCGAAAGAGCTGCGCAGGAAGCCAAGGATTCGGGCATAAGCTTGAGCGAACATTTAAGCCATCTCGTAATACATGGCGTGTTACATCTGTTGGGCTATGATCACATCACCGATGGTGATGCCAAGACAATGGAGGAACTTGAGATTCGGACGCTGGCGGGTATCGGAATTTCTAATCCCTACGCGCCACTTACCGCAGTAAAAAATGATGAACGATAGCGACAAACCCCCATCTAGAAACGGGACGGCCTCAACCAGTGAAGAGAGCCATCCCGAACCTTCAATTGTACGTTCCGTAAGCGGCTGGCTGGTCCGCGCCTTCGCGCGCAATGGCGACGCGACGTGGCAAGAATCCCTCGAAGAAATGATCGAGGAAGAAGACGATATCTCCGAGCAGATTACTCCGGAAGAACGAGATCTGCTGATGAACCTGCTGCGCTTTGGCAGCCTCAACGCCCAGGACGCAATGGTGCCGCGGCCGGATATCGTTGCCGTCGAGGAGAGTGCCGCGCTCGAGGATATCGTCGAGATGATCCGACAGGGCGGACACTCACGCATGCCGGTATACCGCGACACGCTGGATGAAATCATCGGCATGGTGCATATCCGCGACGTCATGTCGTATTGGGGCGGGACGAAGCAATTTCAGCTGTCGCAAATTATCCGGCCCGTGCTGTTCGTTCCGCAGTCAATGCCGGTCGTCGTTTTACTGGCCAAGATGCGTACCAGCCGGCTGCACATGGCGGTCATCGTGGATGAGTATGGCGGCACCGACGGCCTCGTCACGATCGAAGATCTGGTCGAGGAAATCGTCGGCGAGATCGAAGACGAGCACGACGTTGTGTCGACGCCGACGCTCAGCATCTCTGCCGACGGTGTCGTCGAGGCCGATGCGCGCACGGAAATCGAGGCGCTAGAATCGCATTTTGGCGTGCAACTCAGAGACAATGAACTCGATGAGGATATCGACACCGTGGGCGGACTGGTCTCGCGCCTGGCCGGCCGAGTGCCGCTGCGCTTCGACCGGCTGAGCCACCCTTCCGGACTGACGTTTGAAATCGTTGACGCCGATCCGAGGCGGGTAAAACGGGTGCGCGTCAGCGCGGCAGCGCCACCGGGCGAGACCGACCAGACGTGAATTCAAGGCGCACCGTCGGCGTGTTTTGGCATGGCGGGAACGGCTTCATCCTGACGCTTGCCAACCATGTTGCGGCGCTCGACGGTTGGCGGCGCTCGCTGCTCGGCTTTTGCTTGGGCGTGGCCGCGGCCGGCGCCCTGCCGCCAGCCCATGTGCTGCCACTGCTGGTGCCCGCTTTCGCCGGCCTATTGTGGTTGATCGCTGCGGCGCGCTCGCCGTGGCGGGCCGCTTTATCAGGCTGGTGGTTTGGCTTCGGACATTTTCTTGCCGCCTGTTATTGGGTCGGCGCGGCACTGCTGACCGATCCGGACAAATTCGCCTGGGTAGCGGCGCCGGCGGTGCTCGGCCTCAGCGCCGGATTGGCGTTGTTCCCGGCGCTCGCCGCGCTGGCTGTGTTCCTCAGCCGGCGAACCGGCTTTTCGCGCCTGCTCGTCTTTGCCGTCTTTTGGACCGTCGCCGAGTGGCTGCGCGGCCATCTATTAAGTGGCTTTCCGATGAATCTGATCGGCACGTCCTGGACCATATCCGAGGGCATGATTCAGATGGTGGCGGTGGCCGGGGTTTACGGCCTCAGCTTCATCACCATTTTGGCGGCAGCGGCCCCAGCCCTCCTGGCCGAGCATCGGGAAGAATCGGACGCGGTGAGAAACTGGCGCGTGCCGGCCGCGATGATCCTCCTTCTGGCGGCGATTTGGGTGGGCGGAACGGTTCGTCTTGCAGTCCAGCATCCAGCCGCGCTGGAAGGTGTCAAACTGCTAATCGTCCAGGCCAATATACCGCAACAACTAAAATGGCGCGCCGACGCGCGCCAGGCATCGATGGAAAAACACCGGCGCATGACGCTCGCCGTGCCGCCCGGCTCCTTCAGCCATGTCATTTGGCCGGAAACGGCGGTGCCTTACGATGTCAGCAATGACCCGCGCCTCGCGGCCTGGCTCGCCGCCGCCGTGCCCGAAGACGGCTTGCTGTTCACCGGCGCACTGCGCCGCGGCGGCGAGCCAGGCGAAGCGCCCATATTATGGAACAGCTTGCACGCGATTGATGCAAAAGGCGGCCTGAGCGCCTCTTACGACAAGCACCACCTGGTTCCGTTCGGCGAATATATGCCGCTCCGAAGCATCATGAGCTTCGCTAAACTCACCCATGGTAATTTGGATTTCTCGGCGGGACTCGGTGCACAAACGCTAACCGTTCCCGGCCTGCCGTCCTTCAGTCCGCTAATTTGTTATGAAGCGATATTTCCCGGCCAGGTGACAGCGCGCGATAGCCGCCCCGGTTGGCTGCTCAACATCACCAATGACGGCTGGTTCGGCAATACTGCCGGCCCCTATCAGCATTTGCAGGCGGCTCGTCTGAGGGCGGTCGAGGAAGGCCTGCCCCTGGTGCGCGCCGCCAATACCGGGATTTCTGCTGTCATCGATCCGCTCGGCCGCTATGTAGGGCGTCTTGCGCTCGGCACCGAAGGCGTACTGCTAGCCGCCCTACCCAGGGCGCTAGGGCGCACGCCATACGCGATGATGGGCGACTTGACAATGATCCTAGTTCTAATTATTTCACTCGGCATAGTATTTTTGCGCGCATTTCGTGAAACGAGATGACTCTATTCAATAAAGCTTAAACTAATTGAGTAATTCTATCCCTAACAACAACCAGAAAAACCATGCGGTTGTTGACATATTAAAATGAAATAGGTTAAGAGAAACTGTCGTTCGAAGTTTCGTTTACTGCGATCCTTTGTATCGTAAAACGCAACCCGCCGGCGATATTCAGCAACAACTAATTCAGACATAGCGAACCACATAGAGAACCCATGGCACTTCACCCAAATCCGATAGACATTCACGTTGGGAAACGTGTTCGATTGCGCCGAACGTTACTCGGCATGAGCCAGGAAAAGCTCGGCAACGCGATCAATTTAACTTTTCAACAAGTACAAAAATACGAGCGTGGGACGAATCGAATCGGATCCAGCCGTCTCTATCAATTATCGCAAGTTCTCGACATTCCCGTTTCTTATTTTTTCGATGATTTGCCGCCCGAAATCGTCGCCAGCAAATCGCCCGGACTGGCCGATGTTAAGATCGCCTCTTTCCAGGGCGACCCGCTCATCAAACGCGAGACGCTTGAACTGGTACGGGCGTATTATCGGATTACCGATCCGAGCGTGCGCAAGCGGGTGTTCGAACTGGTAAAAGCCGTCGCCAAGCCGGCCTCGGGCGATAAAAGCGGCGACGGCGCCTAACCGGCTCTGCGTTCCCATTTAGCCCTTCCGCGGCCGGGCAAAGCGCTTGACCGTCTCGCTAAAGATTGCCACAAACCGGTGCGACAGAATCGTCGCGCCTGGTCGAAGCTTGGCATTATCAGGAAAAAATTCAGGCCGAAAAAAGAGGAGTCGGTATTTTGACATTATCCAATTACTTATTTACCAGTGAATCTGTTTCGGAAGGCCATCCCGACAAGGTGTGCGACCGAATTTCCGATGCCATTGTCGATACGTTCCTGGCGCGCGACCCAGAAGCGCGCGTGGCATGCGAAACCCTGGTGACGACCAATCGTATTGTCTTGGGCGGCGAGGTGCGTGGCCCTGAAACCGTTACGCATGACGTGATGGAAGATGTGGCGCGCGAAGCTGTGCGTCAGATTGGCTACGAGCAGGACGGCTTTCATTGGGCACGCGCTCATGTCGAGGTTCATATCCATTCGCAGTCAGGCGATATTGCGATGGGTGTGGATAGCACCGGCAATAAGGACGAAGGCGCCGGCGACCAGGGCATCATGTTCGGCTATGCCTGCCGCGAAACGGATGTGCTCATGCCCGCCGCCATTCATTACTCACACGCGATTCTGCGCTCTCTCGCCGAAGCGCGCCATTCTGGAGCTGAGCCAGGCTTGCTACCGGATTCGAAGAGCCAGGTGACGCTGCGTTACGAAAATGGAATGCCCGTCGCCGCAACGTCGATCGTTGTATCCAGCCAACATTCGGCAAGCCTCAGCCAGGAGCAGGTGCGTGAAATCGTGCGCCCCCATGTGGTCAATGTGCTGCCGGACGGCTGGATGTGCCCGGAGGAAGAGTTTTACGTCAATCCGACCGGGCGGTTTGTGATCGGCGGGCCGGACGGCGATTGCGGGCTGACGGGGCGCAAAATCATTGTCGACACTTACGGCGGCTCGGCGCCGCATGGTGGGGGCGCTTTTTCAGGCAAAGACCCGTCAAAGGTCGACCGCTCGGCGGCCTATGCAGCGCGCTATTTGGCCAAGAATATCGTCTCCGCCGGACTAGCTGAGCGCTGCACCATCCAGCTCAGCTACGCTATCGGCGTGGCAAAACCGCTGTCGATCTATGTCAATACCCACAACACCGGCCAGGTTGACGATGCCAAACTCGCTGCGACTATTGGCGACGCCATGGACCTCACGCCGCGTGGCATCCGTCAACATTTGAAACTTAATCGGCCGATCTATGCGCGCACTTCGGCGTATGGCCATTTCGGTCGTGAACCGGAGCCTGACGGTGGCTTTTCATGGGAACGGACCGATTTGGCCGCGGAGTTGAAGCGCGCCCTCGCCTAAGCGTGCCGCACGACATGACTGGCAACGGGGCATGACCGGCGACGGGACAAATGACTTGGAAGTCCGCCGCAGTCTTGTTTTCAGCCGCCGCCGGGGCCACAAATTGCGCCCCAAACGCCAGGCGCTCATGCGCGACCTTCTCCCGGAAATCGAAATCGACTTAGAGCAGAGCGCGGATGTCATCGACCCGCGCAGCTATTTTGGCGCCGCCATAGATGAAGTTTGGCTCGAAATCGGTTTTGGCGCGGGAGAGCATTTGGCTTGGCAGGCGGCGCACCGTCCGGATGTCGGGTTCATCGGATGCGAACCGTTTTTGAACGGTGTCGCCGCGCTGCTCAGCCGGGTCGCAGAGGAAAACTTAGCCAATGTTAGAATATTCCCCGAGGATGCGCGTCTCCTGCTAGCTCGCCTCGGCGCCGGCCAGGTGTCCCGGATAGCTATGCTTTTTCCCGATCCTTGGCCGAAAAAACGGCATCACAAAAGGCGAATCGTCAGCCCGGAGATAATCGCCCGCTGCGCCGATGTTCTCGCTGCGGGCGGCGAGTTCAGATTTGCCACCGACCATGCCGAACTCGCCCGTTGGACGCTGCTGCACATGAACCGAGAAAGGCGTTTTAACTGGCTGGCGGAGCGCCCGCAGGACTGGCGCGAGCGGCCTGAAGATTGGCCCGAAACACGCTACGAACAGAAGGCGCGCGAAGCCGGGCGAGCAGCGATTTTTCTGCGTTATTTGCGCCAACCATAGGCCGCCGCGGCGGCGAGATCACGCAACACACCACAAAGCGCTTGAAGCATCGGCCAAAACAGATATAGGTTAGGCGCAATTATTAACGAGGTTGGTCTTTGTGATGAAGTTTGAGGTGGGCTGCGGGCCCGCTTTTTCATTTGTGCTGTCGGCACGTTAGCGATGTGGTGCAACCATGGAACAGACGCACCGTGTCGAGGAGTTGATCGCACCGTCTCTTGAAGCCCTTGGCTTTGAGTTGGTCCGTGTGCGCTACGACGGCCCCGGACGCCCGACCCTTCAGATCATGATTGAACGACGAGACCACGAGCCACTGACTGTCGATGATTGCGCAAAGGCCAGCAAATCGATTTCGGCCTTGCTCGATGTCGAAGACCCTATCGGCGGCGCCTATAATCTTGAAGTTAGCTCGCCCGGCCTGGACCGCCCATTGACGCGGATCAGCGATTTTGAACGCTTCGTCGGCTTCCACGCAAAGATCGAAATGACGGCGCCGATTGATGGCCGCACGCGCTTGCGTGGGCAAGTACTCGGCGTAGAAAACGGCAAGGTGCGGATTTCCGCCGACGATGGCAGTGCGGTGGTGCCGTTCGAGACCATCAAGAAAGCAAAATTGATACTGACGGACGAACTGATTTCGGCCGCCCAGTCGCAAAAACGGATGTAGAGCAAATGGAAACGGAAACAGTTGGTCTGGCACGCCATGAGCTGCTGCAGGTTGCTGACGCAGTAGCGCGAGAAAAAGGAATTGAGCGCGATCTCGTGCTCGAGGCGATGGAACAAGCGATTACCCACGCCGGCAAGCGGAAATATGGCCAGGAACATGATATCCGCACCGAGATCGACCGGGAAACCGGCGAAATTCGCTTGATGCGCTATCTCGAGGTGGCCGATCCAGTGGAAAACGAGGCCACACAGATCAGCATTCCGACCGCGCAGGAGCGCAATCCGGCCGCGCAAATCGGTGACTACCTGGCAGACGCCTTGCCGCCCATCGATTTCGGGCGCATTGCCGCGCAAACCGCCAAACAAGTGATCGTACAAAAAGTGCGCGAGGCGGAGCGCGCGCGTCAGTATGAAGAATACAAGGATCGTCTCGGCGAAATTGCCAGCGGCTTGGTTAAGCGCGCCGAATTTGGCGGCGTGACCGTCGATCTCGGCCGCGGCGAAGGCGTGATCCGGCGCGAGGATTTGCTGCCCCGCGAATCGTTCCGCAATGGCGACCGCGTGCGCGGTTATATTTACGATGTCCGACGCGAACAGCGCGGGCCGCAAATTTTCATCTCGCGCACCCATCCTAATTTCATGGCCAAATTATTCGCCCAAGAGGTGCCTGAAATTTACGATGGCATCATCGAAATCAAATCGGTCGCGCGGGATCCCGGCAGCCGAGCAAAAATCGCAGTCTTTTCGAACGACGCAAGCATCGACCCGGTCGGCGCCTGTGTCGGCATGCGGGGCTCGCGCGTACAGGCTGTGGTCAGCGAGTTGCAAGGCGAAAAAATCGACATTATCCAGTGGTCGCCCGATCCGGCCGCTTCGATCGTCAACGCTTTGGCGCCGGCGGAAGTATCCAAAGTCGTCCTCGACGAAGAGGCCAAACGCATTGAAGTCGTGGTGCCCGATGATCAACTCAGCTTGGCAATCGGCCGGCGCGGCCAAAATGTCCGGCTGGCCTCCCAGCTGTCGGGGTGGGACATCGACATATTAACCGAGGCGGAAGAATCGGATCGCCGCCAAGAAGAAGTCCGCAGCCGCACCGAACTGTTCATGGAAGCCCTCGACGTGGACGATGTGATCGCCCATCTGCTGGTCAGCGAAGGGTTCGCCAGTGTTGAGGAAGTGGCGTTCGTCCCGACCGAAGAATTGGCATCGGTGGAGAGTTTTGACGAGGAGATCGCCCAGGAACTGCAGCGCCGCGCGGCGGAGTATGTGGAAAATCTCAATAACGAAATGTCTGAAAAACGCATCGCGTTGGGCGTGCAGGATGAATTGGCCGAACTTGAGGCTCTGAGCCCGGTTGCGCTCGTCATTCTCGGCGAAGCTGGGATCAAAACATTGGACGATCTCGGCGACCTCGCCGGCGATGAATTGATCGAAATTTTGGGCGCCATCGCTCCCAATCCCGATAATGCGAACGCCATCATTATGTCCGCACGCGCGCATTGGTTCGACGACGAACCGGCTGAATCAGATGCAGATTCGGCAACGGATTCGGTGGCGGATTCGATGGCGGAGGACGATAGTGCGGTGCGCGGCGAGGAAACGGGAACGCCGTGAGCAGAACGAAGACAAACAGCGTGCGGAAACCGCGCGCTAGCAGCGCGGCCGAAGCGCCGGGCGCTGCGCTGCGTTCGCCCGTCAAGCATCGGCGCTGCATTGTGTCACGGCGCGAATGCTCGACTGCACATCTCATCCGCTTCGTCGCCGGCCCGGACAATAGAATCGTTCCCGATCTGGCTGAACGCCTGCCCGGTCGGGGCTTGTGGCTAAGTGCGAATCGTGCGACGCTAGATCAAGCCCGATCCAGTGGCAGTTTCTCCCGGGCAGCGCGCGCTGCCGTCACTTTGGAAGAGGAACTGGCTGAGCAGGTCGGTGAACAGCTTGCCGCGCGCGCCCTCAATTATCTCGGCCTCAGTGCGCGCGCCGGCGCCATTGCGATCGGGCATGATCAGGTTCGGGCCGATTTGAGCAGCAAGCGGGCAGCGGTATTGGTGCAGGCTGCTGACGGTGCGGCGTCCGCCCGCGCCCGGTTGCGGGCACTTGCCAATGGTCTGCCCGCGGTGGAGATGTTTACGCGCGGTGAATTATCGCACGCTTTGGGACGCGCCGATGCGGTGCATGTGGCGCTCCGTCCGTCACGCTTGTGCGACATGTTTTTGCGCGAATGCGGCCGTCTCGCCGGCTTTCGCGCCGTTGGAGAATCGCGCCTGCCGGCGGAGAAATGGGATGTCGACGTCGGGTCCCCATCAGCTAAACAGCAAAACGAAATTGCGGATCGAGTAGGAAGCGAATGAGTGACGACGGTACGATCGAAAGCGGCCTGGAGAAGAAGCCTCTGTCGTTAAAGCGCCAGGGGCGGCCAGAGGGAAATCAGTCCGCGGATGCAGGTCAAGTGCGGCAAAGTTTTTCGCATGGCCGCAGCCGGTCTGTTGCCGTCGAGGTTCGCAAAAAGCGTAACATCACCCAAGGTGGCGGCGTCAGCGCAGCGCCGACGCAGGCGCGCGCCGTCGGAACGTTGAAAGCGGCTGAACCCGCCGTCAAAAAAACCGCCGAGGCGCCGCTCGCGAAAACCGAAACCGAGCGCGACACCCCCAAATCCCGCGTTGTCTTGAGAACCCTGACGAATGAGGAAAAAGCCACCCGTGCCCGTGCAGTAGAATCCGCCGTCAAAGAAGAGGGGCGCAAGCGCCAGGAAGCGGAAGTCGAAGCCGCGCTTCGTGCGGAAGAGGACCAGAGTCGGGCGGTCGAGCGTGAAGAGGCCGAACGCCGTTCCGCTGACGAAGAAGCCCGGCGCACGGCGGAAGAGGCAAAACGCCGCCAGGCGGAGGAAGAAGCTGCCCGCCGGCTCGCCGTGCCAGGAGAGACAGCGGGTGAGGTCTCGGGCGCAGCAGTCAGCGAGCGGGCCGGCGTCAAACGCGAAGCGACAGCTGAAGAAGATGACTCGCCGAGACGCGGCCGCCGGCGCATTGAAGTTCGCCGCCCGCCGTCAGCCGGCAAACGGGATCGCGACGCAAATCGCCGCAGCAGTGCCAAACTTACAGTTTCACGAGCGCTCGAAACCGGTGGTGAGGATGAACGCAGCCGCAGCCTCGCTTCGCTGAAACGCCAACGCGAGCGCGAGCGCCGCATGGCGGCGGAAGCCGGCGGCGGTGACGAGGCCGGACCAGTTGTGCGCGAGGTGGTGGTGCCCGAAACCATCGCCGTGCAAGAACTTGCCAACCGGATGGCGGTACGCGGCTTCGAGGTTGTGAAGAAGCTCATGCAAATGGGCATCGCCGCCTCGATTTCCCAAACCATTGAAGGCGATACCGCGGAACTGGTGGTGCATGAGTTCGGCCACAAGATCAAACGGGTGAGCGCTTCGGACGTCGAAATTGGCCTGCAAGGTGATTCGGATGAGGCCGGTAGTCTGGTTCCCCGTCCGCCAGTGGTAACTGTGATGGGCCATGTCGATCACGGCAAGACATCGCTGCTCGACGCGCTGCGTGCGACCGATATCGCATCGGGCGAGGCTGGCGGAATCACACAGCATATTGGTGCCTATCAGGTGCAGATTGCCAATGATGTGCGCATTACTTTTATCGATACGCCAGGCCATGCCGCGTTTACGCAGATGCGCTCGCGCGGCGCAAAGCTCACCGATATCGTTGTTTTGGTTGTCGCTGCCGATGATGGCGTCATGCCGCAGACGGTCGAGGCAATCAACCATGCGCGCGCAGCCGGCGCGCCCATCATCATCGCCATCAACAAGATGGATCGGCCCGACGCCAAGGCAGACCGCGTGCGTCAAGAGCTGCTACAGCACGAAATCGTCACCGAGGAAATGGGCGGTGATATATTGTCCGTCGAAGTTTCCGCAATTCAAAAAACTAATCTCGACAAACTTGAAGAAGCGATCATCCTGCAATCGGAAATTCTCGAACTTGCCGCCAACCCGAATCGTGACGCCGATGGCGTGGTGATTGAATCGCGAGTCGATCGCGGACGCGGCGTCGTTTGTACCTGTTTGGTGCAGCGTGGCACGCTTCGTGTTGGCGATATCGTCGTCGCCGGCTCGGAATGGGGCCGGGTTCGCGCGATGTCGGATGAGCGCGGGAAAAACCGCGTTGAGGCGTTGCCCTCGACTCCAGTGGAAGTGCTCGGCTTCAACGGCCCGCCGAGCGCTGGCGACGAATTTGTCGTCGTGGACAGCGAGCGGCGCGCCCGCGAAATCACTGAATTTCGCAGCATGCGTTCGCGCGATGACGCTGTCGCCCGCAGCGCCTCGCTGGTTAATTTGGATCAAATGTTCTTGCAAGCCGGCGACGACGGACTGCAACGGCTGCCGATGGTTATCAAAGGCGATGTGCATGGTTCTGTGGAGGCGGTGACGAGCGCGCTTGAGAATTTGTCCACCGACGAGGTCGCCGTTCAAATCCTCCACGCCGGTGTTGGTGGCATTACTGAATCGGACGTAGTTCTGGCGAGCGCGTCAAAGGCATTCATCGTCGGCTTCAATGTGCGCCCCAATCCGCAAGCTCGCGAAATGGCGCAGCGCGAAGGCGTCGAAATTCGCGACTACGCCATTATTTACAACGTTGTCGATGACACCAAGGCGATGCTCGAGGGCATGCTCAAACCGGCGTTGCACGAACACAAGCTTGGCAATGCGAGAATTCTGGAAATATTCGACGTCGGCAAAATCGGCAAAGTCGCCGGCTGCCGGGTCAGCAATGGCTTGGTGCGGCGCGGCGCCAGGGTGCGGCTGCTGCGCGACGATATTGTAATTCATGACGGCACGCTGAAGACATTGCGGAGCTTCAAAAATGATGTGCGCGAGGTCAAAGAAGGATTCGAATGCGGCATGTCGTTCGAGAATTATTCGGATCTGCGGCAAGACGATGTTATGGAATTTTATGAAGTCGAGGAAGTCGCGCGCACGCTCGATTCCTAATCCTGTAACAATTTAAGATATGTCGTTCCACGCAGTGGAAGCTTGAAGCATGGCACGCGGCAACGAACCAAAATCGCGCGCTCCCAGTCAGCGCCAATTGCGTGTCGGTGAGCTTCTCCGTGAGGCGTTGACCGACACGTTCGCGCGCGCTCCGATTCGCGATCCAATTTTGAGCAGCACACCGATCACGGTCACCGAAGTTCGCGCTTCACCTGATCTCAAGAAAGCCAGAGTTTTTGTCATGCCGTTAGGTGGTGGCGACGGCGAGCCGATTGTCGAGGCGCTGTCACGCGCGGCGCCTTATCTGCGCTCCGAAGTCGCGCGGCGGGTGAAACTGCGGCACACGCCGGCGCTCGAATTCGTGTTCGACCGTTCGTTCGATGAATCGAATTTCATCGACGAACTCCTGAAAGGGGTAAAGCCGCCCAATGAATGAGCCAGCCGGCGCGACGGCGCGCCTCGACGGCTGGCTGATCATCGATAAACCGCCGGGCCGCAGTTCAGCGCATATTGTTGGCCGGATAAAACGCCTCACCGGCGGTCTGAAAGTTGGCCATGGCGGCACGCTTGACCCGCTCGCCACCGGTGTTCTGCCGATTGCCATCGGTGAAGCCACCAAAACGGTGGCCTACGTCATGCTGGGAACCAAAGGTTACCGTTTCACATTGAAATGGGGCGAAGCGCGCGATACCGACGACGGCGAAGGTGAGATTACGGAGACCAGCGATATTCGCCCTTCGCGGCAGGATATAGAGAACATTTTACCGAAATTCATCGGCGAAATCAGTCAAATGCCGCCCAAATATTCGGCCCTGAAGGTTAATGGTCAACGCGCCTATGCCTTGGCGCGGGCCAACAAGCCGGTCACGCTGGAACCCCGGAAAATACGTGTAGACAGCCTATTGCTGCTTGAAAATGACGAAGAAACCGCCAGTTTCGACGTGATCTGCGGCAAGGGCACCTATATTCGCGCCTTGGCACGCGATATCGCGCATTGCCTTGGCACTTTTGGCTATGTTTCGGCGTTGCGCCGCACTGCGGTCGGTCCCTTTAAGGAAAATGCGGCGATTTCGCTGGATATCCTGGAGTCGCTCGTGCATAGTGCCGGCCTTGCTGCGCACGTTCTTCCGGTCGAAGCCCCGCTGGCCGACATCCCGGCATTGGAATTGACCGAAAGTGACGCGCACCGGCTGCGATGTGGCCAGGTAATAGCAGTAAAAGGCGTGGATATCAAAACCGTCCGCGCCTTATACGGCGGGCGTCTTGTTGCTTTGGCCACAATCGAGATGGGTCACCTCAGGCCGCTTCGCGTCTTCAACCTTTTGGAATTGGAGTAAGAGATGTCGATTACCGCTGAGCGGAAATCCGTACTCATGGGCGAGTTCGGAAAAACAACCGGTGACACCGGCTCCCCGGAAGTGCAGGTCGCAATCTTGACCGAGCGCATCAACAATTTAACGGGGCATTTTAAGACCCATAAGAAAGACCGGCATTCGCGCCGTGGCCTCCTGAAGATGGTGAGCCGCCGCCGCAGTTTGCTGGACTATCTCAAGCGCGAAGACACAGATCGTTATGCCGACGTGATCCAGCGCTTGGGTCTGCGTAAGTAAATCTTTGACTGGCTTCGCAGACCATTCTCACTGGTACGACTAAAGTTGCTGACGACAGATGAACGTCTCAGGCCGAGCCGCGACGTACAAAGCGCGGGCGATAGCTATTTGGTTCATTGACTCAGGACGAAATGTCGCGGCCACGGAATGTCGCAGTCAATGAAATAGACGAGGGGACCATTTTGGTCTGCTCGAGCGGGGCGGAGCGCATTGGGCGCATCGGCCGCAGGAAAAGGGAAATAGACAATGTTTAATGTTACGAGAAAAGAAACGGTTTGGGGCGGGCGCCCGCTGGTCATCGAATCCGGCAAATTGGCGCGCCAGGCCGATGGCGCTGTGATGGTGACCTACGGCCAGACGGCCGTGCTGTGCACCGTAGTCGCGCAAAAGACCCCGCGGGAGGGAGTGGATTTTTTCCCCCTCACCGTCAATTACGAAGAAAAAGCATTTGCTGCTGGGAAAATTCCCGGCGGATTTTTTAAGCGTGAAGGCCGGCCCGGCGAAAAAGAAACGCTGGTCTGCCGCCTGATTGACCGGCCGATCCGGCCACTGTTTGCCGCTGGCTTCCGCAATGAAACACAAGTTATTTGTACGGTTGTCTCGCACGATATGGAAAACGATCCCGATATGGTCGCAATGGTCGGCGCTTCCGCCGCCCTGACCATTTCTGGCATTCCCTTCATGGGCCCGATTGCCGGCGCCCGGGTAGGTTATATCAACGGCGAATATGTTCTTAATCCGACAGCAGAGGAACGCCTCGAATCGACGCTTGACCTGGTGGTTGCCGGAACCCAAGACGGCGTGCTGATGGTCGAATCCGAAGCCAAAGAGCTGAACGAAGACATCATGCTCGGCGCCGTCACCTTCGGCCATACAGGAATGCGTCCGGTATTCGATGTGATTATCGAACTTGCCGAAGCCTGCGCGAAAGAGCCGTGGAACGTCCCGAGCATCGAGAAGGACGCGGACCTAGTCGCCAAGATCGGCGGCTTGGCCTCCGAGGGCTTGCGCGATGCCTACGCCATCAAGTCCAAATCCGAGCGTCAGGACCGCATTAGCAGCGTAAAAAAATCTGTCACGGATAGCATGGCCGATGGCGATGGCCAGACACCAGGAGATACGTACTCGATCCTCAAAGATATCGAACGCGACATCGTGCGCTCCGAAATCATAAAAACCGGCTCCCGCATCGACGGGCGCGGCACGCGGGATGTGCGCCAGATCGTAAGCGAGGTCGGCATCCTGCCGCGTAGCCACGGCTCGGCGCTCTTTACCCGCGGCGAAACCCAGGCACTGGTCGTCGCCACGCTTGGCACCGGCCAAGACGAGCAGATCATGGATGTGCTCGAGGGCGAATACCGTGAACGCTTCATGCTGCACTATAATTTTCCGCCCTATTCGGTGGGCGAGGCACGTTTTCTACGCGGCCCGGGGCGGCGTGAAATCGGTCATGGCAAGCTTGCTTGGCGCGCCATTCATCCTCTGCTACCGACACCCGAAGAATTTCCCTACACCATCCGCGTGGTTTCGGAGATTACCGAATCAAACGGCTCGTCTTCGATGGCGACCGTCTGCGGCGCCTCTTTGTCGTTGATGGACGCCGGCGTTCCGCTGACCCGTCCGGTAGCGGGCATCGCCATGGGTCTGATCAAAGAGGGTGATGACTATGCCGTGTTGAGCGATATTCTCGGCGACGAGGATCACCTCGGCGACATGGATTTCAAGGTGGCTGGTACGGTGAACGGTATCACGTCGCTGCAGATGGATATCAAGATCACCAGCATCACCGAGGCAATCATGCGGGAGGCGCTCGAACAGGCGAATGAGGGCCGTCTTCACATTTTGGGTGAAATGGTCAAAGCGATCGGATCGGCGCGCGACACCGTGAGCGACACCGCGCCCCGCATTACGTCGATCACCGTGCCGAAGGACCGCATCCGCGAAATCATCGGCCCGGGCGGCAAAGTAGTGCGTGAAATCTGCGAGCTTACGGGCACCAAGATCGACATCGAGGATGACGGCACGATCAAGGTCGCCGCAGTGGAGGCCGCCGCCGGCGAAGCCGCGATTAACATGATTCGCGATATTATCGCGGAGCCTGAAGTCGGTGAAATCTATGACGGCAAGGTCGTGAAGATCATGGATTTCGGCGCGTTCGTGAATTTCATCGGCAAGCGCGACGGCCTCGTCCATATCAGCGAAGTCGCAGCCGGTCGGATCGGCTCGGTGAACGAAGTGCTGAAGGAAGGCGACATGGTCAAAGTTAAGGTGTTGGGCGTCGACGACCGTGGCAAGATCAAACTGAGCATGAAGGCTGTCAACCAGGAGACCGGCGAAGACATCAGCCAGCAAGCTGAAGCGAGTTAACTCGGACAATCAAAGCTCGCGGCCCCGCAGCATAATCCGTTATGATTGTGCTGCGGGCCTGACGAGTGCTTGATTTACGCTCTAGTCGGACTTGACGCGGGCGGTGAAAGGTCCAAATTAACCTTTAAGCGCAGACGAGCGGCATTTGACCAATATCGGCAAAATATTGTCCGCCCGGTTGCCAAGCTAAACAGAGAGGATGAATTGAAGGCGCTTCATCCACTGATTGTTTCGGGCAAAGAAGTGTTGCCATTGATCGAGGGTGGCAAGGGCATTGGCGTGACCAATGGGCTGTCTTCGGGTGCGTGGGCGGCGGCCGGCGCGGTCGGGACGTTCTCGGGCGTGAACGCCGATTCCTACGACGCGGACGGCCGGGCGATACCGCAAATCTATCACGGCCGGACACGCCGCGAACGCCACGAAGAGCTGGTGGAATACGCGGTTGAAGGCGGCTTGGCCCAAGCCCGCATCGCGCATGAAGCGTCCGGCGGCGAAGGCCGCCTGCACATGAACATCCTGTGGGAGATGGGGGCCAGCGAAAGAATCCTGCGCGCCATCCTCGAGCGCGGCAAGGGCCTCATACACGGCGTCACATGCGGCGCTGGCATGCCGTATCGAATCGCTGAGATCGCCAATCATTATCAGGTACATTATTACCCGATCGTTTCCTCCGGCCGGGCGTTCCGGGCGCTATGGAAGCGCGCCTATCACAAGTTCTCGGATTTGCTTGGCGGTGTGGTCTATGAAGACCCGTGGCGGGCCGGTGGCCATAACGGACTCTCCAACGGTGAAGATCCCAATATACCGGAAGACCCCTATCCGCGGGTGCGCGACTTGCGCACCCTCATGAACAGCATCGGCCTGCACAAAGTACCTATTATCATGGCCGGTGGCGTTTGGTATCTGCGCGAATGGCAGGATTGGATCGACAATCCGGAAATCGGTCCGATCGCGTTCCAATTCGGCACCCGCCCGTTGGTGACCAAAGAAAGCCCAATATCCGAAAGCTGGAAGCGGCGCTTGTTGACCTTGAAAAAAGGCGATGTCGGCCTCAACAAATTCAGCCCGACGGGGTTCTACTCCTCCGCCGTGAGAAATAAATTTATCAACGACCTGGAAGAGCGCGAACAACATCAAGTGGCGTTTACCTCGGAACCGCTCGGCGACCACAACCAGAAGCTCACCCCGGGCCCGCGCGGTCGATCATTTTATCTTACCAAAGGCGATTTTAAACGCGCCCAGGAATGGCTGAGCAGCGGCTTCGAACGGGTCATGAAAACGCCGGATTCGACCCTGATATTCGTAACTGACGACAAGGCCCGGGAAATCCGCAACGATCAGGCGGCCTGCATGGGGTGCCTGTCATCCTGCCGGTTTAGCAATTGGTCAACAAACCCCGACTTCACCACCGGCAAGAAGGCCGACCCGCGGAGCTTCTGTATTCAAAAAACCCTACAGGTGATCATCCACGACGAAGACAATGTCGAGGATCAACTGATGTTCTCCGGCCATGGGGCTTACCAATTTGCGACGGATCCGTTTTACTCCAATGGCTTCATTCCGTCGGTGAAGGAACTCGTCAACCGCATGGTGACGGGCGATTAATACCTGCGTCAGACAGCGCGAAACATCTCTCAGGCAGTAAATTATAATCCATTCTTGATTTAGGGTTGTTCTGCTCTATGTTGTGCGGCGGAACGCGCGACAAATTTCCATAAGCCGAGACAAGATATGCGCCAGGCCGTAACATCGAACGATATCATCGAGTTGGTCCGCGATGCCGGCCTGCGCCCGACGCGCCAACGCCAGTCACTGGCGCGCCAACTCTTTTCGGGCGGCGACCGGCACGTTACCGCCGAACAACTCCATTCCGAATCGCTCAGCCAGGGAGTCAGTGTCTCCCTCGCCACCGTCTACAACACATTGCATCAATTCACCGCCGCGGGACTGTTGCGGGAATTGGTCGTCGATGCCGGTCGGTCTTATTTCGATACCAATATCACCGCTCACCACCACCTGTATTTCGAGGATAGCGGAAAATTACGCGACGTTTCCGGCGACAATGTCACCATCGGTGAATTGCCCGCGCTCCCCGAAGGAGCTGAAATTTCGCGCATCGACATCATCATCCGCGTCAAAAATAGCGCGCCCACCGCGTAGCGACGGCGGCCGGCAAGCAGCTGGCCGCAACTCTTCTCCGTGTCTTTGAATATTGCCGCAGGGCGGCATCATTAATAGTATTTAGAATAATTCTAATATGGCTTGACGACGCCGGTTGCCTCCGGCATATAAGGCTGTCTAGCATGTAGCCGCAGCGGATAACCGTCGCGGACGTCGCTTAGTGAACACAACAAATTGGGAGAGAAGCCGATGCCGGCATTGAAGGGTTCAAAGACCGAACAAAATTTGAAGGACGCTTTCGCGGGCGAGAGCCAGGCGAACAGGCGCTATCTCTATTTCGCGCGCCGGGCGGATGTCGAAGGTTTCAACGATGTATCGACCGTATTTCGCTCCACCGCTGAGGGCGAAACCGGCCATGCGCACGGCCATCTCGACTACCTGGTAGAAACCGGCGATCCGGCGACCGGACTGCCGATCGGTGATACCGCAAAGAATCTTGTCGCCTCGGTCGCCGGCGAGACGCACGAATATACCGATATGTATCCCGGCATGGCGCGCACGGCGCGCGATGAAGGCTTTGACGAAATCGCCGACTGGTTCGAGACTCTCGCCAAAGCGGAGAAATCTCATGCCGGCCGCTTCCAACAAGCTCTCGATTCACTTTAATCGAGCCGATGCATAAGGCGCCGGGGCTGTCGACGATTTCGGTCGGGAGCCCCGTTGCGCTGTTTGCCGCCGCGCACAACTAAACAGGCAAGAGAGATGGCCGTAGATCCCGGCGCACCGACGCGCCATCCTGTCGCCTGGCGCGATCCTGAATTTTTCGACGCGCAAGCGCTCGATGCGGAAATGCGCCGAGTATTCGACATCTGCCATGGCTGCCGGCGCTGTTTCAGCTTGTGCGATTCCTTCCCCCGCCTGTTCGATCTAGTCGACGATTCCAAGACCGGTGAAGTTGATGGCGTTGCATCGAACGATTTCGCCAGCGTCGTGGATGCCTGCACGCTGTGTGACATGTGCTTCATGTCCAAATGCCCCTACACCCCGCCGCATGAATGGAATATCGACTTTCCGCATCTCATGCTGCGCTACCGCGCAAACCAGCATCGCGACGGGCGGGCGCCGACCTCGGCCAGCCCGCGCCTCGCCGAAACCGATAAGAACGGCCGCCTGGCGCGCTTTCTGGCGCCGTTGATGAATTGGGGTGCACAAAAAAGCAATCGCCTCAGCCGGTTGCTGATGGAAAAGCTCGCCGGTATTCACCGCGAGGCGCGCCTGCCTAAATATCGCAATCCAACTCTTCTGCGCCGCGCCCGCAAAAATCCACCGACAGTGAACCACGCCGCACCGGCAGAAGGACGCAAGGTCGCGCTCTATGCCACCTGCTTCGCCAATTACAATTCCCCCGCCATCGGCGAGGCGGCGCTGGCGGTTCTCGCCCATAACGGCGTGACCTGCGAGGTGGTGTATCCGCGCTGCTGCGGCATGCCGCAGCTTGAGCAGGGTGATATTGCCCGGGTAGCCGAAAGCGCAAAAAAAACAGCCGCCGAGCTCGGACAGTGGATCGACAAGGGCTATGACGTCGTTGCCTTGGTGCCGAGCTGCGCGTTGATGCTGAAGCTCGAATGGCCGCTGCTACTGCCCGAGGATGCCGCGGTGGCGCGGTTGGCGGCCCATAGCTTTGACATTACCGAATACATCGTCGCCATTGCCCGTGACGAAGGATTGGCAGAGGGCATGGGCAAGCTCGAAGGTGGCGTAACTCTGCATATGGCGTGCCACGCCCGTGCCCAGAATATCGGCAACAAGGCGGCGGACATGCTGAAGCTCGTGCCCGGCGCCGAAATTGAGGTAATCGAGCGCTGCTCAGGCCATGGTGGCTCGATCGGCGTGACCCGGGATTTTCACGAGACCGCGCTCAAGATCGGCAAGCCGACGGCGCGCCGCGCCCTGGAAAACAACAACCGCTTCGTCGCATCTGAATGCCCGCTCGCCGCCAGCCACATCATGGCCGGCATGGAACGGCTCGCGGCGGAAAGCACAGAAAACAAAGACCAAAAAGACGGCGCCCCGGTATTACCGAAAGCGACGCGCGCCTTCCATCCCATCGAGCTCTTCGCCAAAGCCTACGGCCTTAGCAAATAGGAATTCCGCATGACGGCGAAACGCAAAATATTGCCTTCCGATATTATGGATATGGCAGCTTACAGCGACGAGCGTGCGGCGCGGCGCGCGCAAATCAGCGGCGTTAAACGCGACCGGCGTATTGCTGTCGGCCCGTTCGCCACATTTTATTTCGAGAGTTACGACACCATGTGGATGCAGATTCACGAGATGCTATTCGTCGAGCGCGGTGGGGAAGAACAGATTTTAGGCGAATTGGAGGCCTACAACCCTTTGATTCCTAACGGAAATAACCTTGTCGCGACGCTCATGTTCGAAATAGCAGACGGTACCGTGCGAGCGCGTGAATTGGCCCGCCTCGGTGGCGTCGAGAAAACCATTCGCATCGAGCTAGGCGATAGCGCTATTGCCGCACAGCCGATTGCCGACGGCGTGGAACGCACCACTGACGAAGGCAAGACGTCGGCGGTGCATTTTCTGCGCTTTGACTTCAGCGCCGCCGAGATTAAGAAATTTCGCGATAACGCGGTGCGTGCGGTGATATCCGTAAACCATTCCAACTACGGCCATATGGCGGTCATTCCGGACGCTGCGCGGCGCGCGCTCGGCGCCGATTTCGACTAGATCACCGGGCATTATTCGATCACCTCACCGGGATAAACACCCCACAGCCCGCCCTGTTTTGTCCAGGCTTTGGTATCACCGTGCGCCACTCGGCACCACGCGCCGTCGCAAGAAATAATTTCTACTAAGACGCCGGACTCGGCGCGGAATAAAGCCGGCGCACTGGCCTCCGGCGCGCGCCGAAAGATGCGCTCCGGCGGCGCCACCAGAGCGCTGCGGCGGCCCGACAAAAGCGCCCGATGAACCCATCCCACGGCGCCTTCGGAATCGCGCACCCGGCGCCAATTGTCGAATTCGGCGATAATCTCGACCGGCAGCCCGCGCCGCAGGTAGGTCCAGTCTATGGGATATCGCGTGCCCGGACCCGTGCGCAGATTGACCTCCCCTGACTTCAGCGAAACGAAGCGTGGCAACGGCAAAGAATCGGCGGCGTCTGCCGCCTGCGGGGACCACAGCCACAAACAGGCGACCAGGCCAACAGCGCTAAGATTTGACATGAACAAGCGCAAGAGGTGCATTCGAGTATTGATGTTTCAGGGTCCGATTAATTATTTGAGCGCTCATTTTACATCAAATCATCGGCGCTGCGCTCGATTGTCTCGCTGAGCCAGCTTTGCTAGACAAGAGAGGTGGTTTCGCCGAAATTAGCGGTGGAATGCGAGCCGAAGAGTAGAACAAGGAAAATCATGCCGTCGTCGAGCAAGAAACCGCTGGTGTTCGTCACCCGCCGTCTGCCGGATCAAATTCAGGCGCGCATGATGGAGCTGTTCGATACGCGTCTCAACGAATCAGACACGCCGCTCAGCCAAGGCGAGTTGATTGAGGCCGTGCAAAGCGCCCATGTCATCGTGCCGACGGTCACCGATTCGATCAACGGCGAGGTCATTGCCGCCGCCGGCCCGCAGCTCAAACTGATCGCCAGTTTTGGCACGGGTGTCGATCATGTCGATGTGGCCGCCGCCAAGGAGCGCGATATCCTGGTCACCAACACTCCCGGCGTCTTGACAGAAGACACCGCCGATATGGCGATGGCATTGCTCCTTGCCGCGCCCCGGCGTTTGACCGAAGGCGACAGGCTGGTACGCGGCGGAACCTGGCAAGGTTGGGCGCCGACCTCGATGCTGGGCCAGCGCATTTGGGGCAAACGCCTCGGGATCATTGGCATGGGCCGGATCGGCCAAGCGGTAGCACGGCGCGCTCTCGGCTTTGGGCTGACCATCCATTATCACAACCGCAAGCGTGTACATGCCGAGATCGAAGAAGAGCTTGATGCCACCTGGTGGGAAAGTCTCGACCAGATGTTGGCCCATATGGACCTTATTACCATCCATTGCCCGAGCACGCCGGCAACCTTCCATCTTCTGTCGGCGCGCCGGCTTAAACTCATTCGCTCAACCAGCTATGTCGTCAACACGTCGCGCGGCCATGCCATTGATGAGGCCGCGCTCGCCGCGCTGTTGGAGCAAGGAAGCATCGCCGGCGCCGGCCTCGACGTTTACGAAAACGAACCGGCAATCAACGCGAAACTCCTGAAGCTCGACAATGTCGTTCTGCTGCCGCATATGAGCTCGGCGACCGTGGAAGGCCGCCTCGACATGGGCGCGAAGGTGCTGATCAATATTCAAACTTGGGCTGATGGCCACATGCCGCCCGATCGAGTGATCGAAAATTCGGTCTGAGAGTTTGAGAGTTGGGCCGCTGATGCTCCCGCTCGGCCCTACCAATCAGGCCATTTAAAAATGAACTGCCCGTCGTAAAAGGCGGATTTCAGGAATTCAAGGTCGCGCTCATAATCCGTTATTGCCGCCTGGTTTTTGTCGCGCTCTTTCTTTTTCTCGAGATTTACTTTCAGGGCATAAAGCGTGTTGCTCATTTTTTGCAGGCGCTCGGGCGATTCGCCGGCACCCCATTCCGCCCAATCGACGCCCTCGATTTCAAGCGGCCCCGCGTAAGCGAACACCCGGCGTAAAATATTCTCGCGCGCGGGCCGCATCGGGCCGCGGACGCCAACCTGATAACCAAATTTTTTGAGAACTCCCTGTTTGGGAGGTTTGAATTTTTTTTCAGCCATGCCTCATGATTTGCGCGCGTCGACGATGATGCAGGTGATTTTCTCGTCGCCGAGCGCGCGGCACGCCTCCAACCGGTGCAAGCCCGCAACCAGGACAAAGCGACCACCGTCCTCGCGCAGCTGTATCGGCACTTTCATGCCTTCTTCCAATATGTTTTCGGCGAGCGCGTCCACAGTCTCCTGATTCAGCGTATCTCGCCGTTTCAAGGGAACATAGATATTTGGGATATCCACGAATACGTCTTTGAGCACCGCGCGTGTCTCCGCTTCAGGATGATGATCTGAAGAGTGTGGCAAGCAAGCGCGGCGCGTGCAACATGCTAAGAATCAGGATGACGCGCTGATTTCGCCGGCGCTCGCCTGGTGCGATGTGAGATCGGTAATCGTCGGAGTCTCGCCGCATAGCGGACAGGTTGGGTCGGGTTTGACGCGCACATTGCGGAAGGTGGCGCTCAACGCATCATAGATCACAAGCGTGCCCGAGAGGCTTTCCCCGATGCCGAGCAATTCCTTCAGCACCTCAGTCGATTGCAGCGAACCCATCGTGCCAGCCACGGCGCCGAGGATGCCGCCTTCGGCGCAGGAGGGAATGAGGCCAGGCGGCGGCGGTTCGCGAAAAATGCAGCGGTAACAAGGATGGCCCTCACCTAAATGCGCCTTGAAAGTGGAGAGCTGGCCGTCAAACCGCAGAATCGCAGCCGACACAAGAGTCCTTTTAGCCAAGTAACTGGCATCGTTGATTAGAAACCGGGTTTCGAAATTATCACTGCCATCGGCCACCAAGTCATAGGCGGAAATTAACTCCATGGCGTTTGCCGCGGTCAGCCGCTCGTTATGCGTGACGACGGTGACGCCGGGATTAATCGCATGAATAGCGCGCTCGGCACTTTCGACCTTGAGGTCACCTAACCCATCGCTGGTGTGAATAACCTGGCGTTGCAAATTGGACAGGCTTACCCGGTCATCATCGACAATTCCCAGCGTGCCGACCCCAGCTGCCGCGAGATAAAGCAGCAGCGGCGAGCCCAAGCCGCCGGCACCGACTACGAGTACGTTCGAATCGAGCAGCTTGGCCTGCCCGCGCCCGCCGACTTCCTGAAGAATGATGTGGCGCGCATAGCGCTCGATTTGGGATTCATCGAAGCTCATGTGAAAACCCCTACTCCGCCTTACACGCCACTGAAGAGATCGGTCGAAAGATAGCGCTCGGCGAAGGATGGGATGATGACGACGATGCGCTTACCCGCCATGTCCGCGCGGGTGCCGACCTCGAGCGCCGCCGCCACTGCCGCGCCCGAGGAAATCCCAACCGGGATGCCCTCCATCCGGGCGACCTGGCGCGCCGTTTCGAAGGCGGTCTCGTTGCCGATGGAGAGATATTCATCGATCAACGACCTGTCCAGAATGTCCGGCACGAAACCTGCCCCAATTCCTTGAATCTTATGCGGACCCGGCGCGCCGCCGGACAGCACGGAACTGTCCTCGGGCTCAACCCCGACCACACGCAAATTAGGCAGGCGGGGCTTCAGTACTTGGGCGCAGCCGGTAATGGTGCCGCCGGTGCCGACGCCGGCCACAAATACATCCAACTTGCCGTCGCAGTCGTTCCAGATTTCCTCAGCGGTCGTGCGGCGGTGAATTGCTGGATTGGCGAGATTGGCAAACTGTTGAAGCATCAGCGCGCCGTCATTCTCCGCGACGATTTCCTCAGCCCGCGCCATGGCGCCTTTCATGCCCAATTCGGGCGGCGTCAGCTCGAGTTCGGCGCCGAGCAGCTTGAGAATTTTACGCCGTTCCTGAGACATGCTCTCCGGCATAGTCAGAATCAGGCGGTAGCCTTTCGCGGCGGCGACGAAGGCCAGAGCGATCCCGGTATTTCCCGAGGTCGGCTCGACCAATATGGTCTTTCCCGGCACCGCCTGTCCCACCTCTTCGGCGGCGTCGATCATGGCGAAGCCGATACGATCTTTGACCGAAGCCAAGGGATTGAAGAATTCGAGCTTGGCGACGATTTCGGCCTTACAGCCGACATGCTGCGGCAGCCGGTTGAACCGTACCAGTGGCGTGCCGCCGACCGTTTCGATGACATTTTCGTAAATGCGGCCGCGCGAGAATGTTTTCTGGTCTTGGTCAGTCACAATATTCCCCGTCCTTAAATAGTGTAATCGAGTTTCGTGTCAGGGACACGGGTGATGCCGAAGTCCGTCGCACGCCGGCAAAGATCTTCGATCGTAATCTTGTCGAGACGGGTCATCATGTCTTCCTGCATCTCATTCCATATGGGTTGAAGCACGTGATCCGCCAAATCGGAAGCGGCTTCTTTGGCTTCTTTTTGGTCCATGTTTTCTAGCTCGCGCACGACCCGCGCGATATGGCCAAGTGTGATGCGCCGGCGCTCACGCGCCAAGAGATATCCGCCGCGTGGCCCGCGCACGCCACGCAACACACCGGCATGGACGAGGCTTTGCATTACCTGCTCAAGATAGCGGTGCGGCACGCCCTGGCGCTTGGCAATTTCACGGCTTCGCACCGGTTGGGTGCCACCGTTATAGGCGATATCGACCACCGATTCGACCGCATAGACGAGCTTTTTGGAAGGTTCAAGCATGATGAGTGGATTAATTATCCTCGGCGCCGAGGCCGGTAGAGCCGAAACCATTGGCGCCGCGCACAGTGACCGGCAAGGCCTGCACCTCCGTCAGCACCGCGCGCACCACAGGCGCGACAACCAGTTGTGCAATGCGCATGCCGCGCGCAACGGTAAACGGCGCGTCGCCGTGATTTACCAACAGCACGCCGATTTCGCCGCGATAGTCTGAATCGATGGTGCCCGGGCTGTTGAGAAGCGTGAGGCCATGTTTTAACGCCAATCCGGACCGCGGCCGCACCTGCGCCTCATAGCCGCCAGGTAGCGCCAGAGAAATCCCGCACGGCACAAGGCAGCGCTCGCCGGGAGCCAAAGCAATCTCGCCCTCTATTGCCGCCATAAGATCGAGCCCGGCGCTGCCAGCACTGGCGTAGGCAGGCAGCGCCAAATCACTGCCATGCGGCAATCGCCGCACCGCCACTTCGATCTGTTCGCTCATGTCGCGCTGCCCAAGGCATGGGCGATGCGCTCCGCCAGGCGGGCGGCCACGTCCAACTTGCTGGCGTAGGGCCATTCTTCAACGCCGGTTTCGCCGCCCGCAGCGGCGCGGATGAGATGCACTTTGTTATGATCGCCGCCGAAGGTACCGGTCTCCGGCGAAACGTCGTTGGCCAATATCCAATCACAGCCTTTGGACACAAGCTTCGACTGCGCGTAGGCGACGACATCGTCGGTCTCGGCGGCAAATCCGATGACCAGCCGTGGCCGGTCATTCTCGCGCGCCGCCAGGGTGGCCAGGATATCGGGGTTTTCCACCAATTTCAGATCGGCGGGTGCCGCAGCCGCGCCAGTTTTGTCCTTCTTTATTTTGTGCCCGCGCATCTCAGCTGGGCGCCAATCCGATACCGCTGCGGCGCAGATGGCAACATCGGCCGGCAACGCGTCAAGGCACGCCGCCAACATCTCGCGCGCGGTTTCGACATGCACAACCGCCACGCCCGGCGGGTCAGCTTCGGCGCTCGGCCCTGAAACCAGGGTGACAGACGCGCCGAGGCGGGCACAGGCGCCAGCGATGGCGTGGCCCTGCTTGCCGGAAGAACGGTTGGCGATATAGCGCACTGGATCGATCGGCTCATGGGTGGGGCCACTGGTCACAATCGCGCGCAGGCCGCGCAGCGGGCCGCCCAGCGCATTCTCGATGGCGGCGAGAATCTGCGCCGGCTCAGCCATGCGCCCGAGTCCAATTTCGCCCTCGGCAAGCGCGCCATGCGCCGGCCCGACTGTCATCACTCCGTCGTCCTGCAAGCGCGCCAAATTGCGCTGGGTCGCGGCATTGTCCCACATGCGGCTATTCATCGCCGGCGCGACCAATATCGGCCGGTCGGTAGCGAGCAGCACGGTGGTCGCCAGATCGTCAGCGATGCCGTTTGCCATTTTGGCGAGAATATCCGCCGTCGCCGGCGCGACGACGACGATATCGGTCTCGCGCGCCAGGCGGATATGGCCAATTTCGCTTTCATCGGTGAGCGAGAATAGATCGGTATGGACCTTTTCACGCGCCAGCGAAGCGACGGAGAGCGGCGTCACGAACTGGGCGCCGCCCTTGGTCAGAATCGGGCGCACCAGCGCGCCGCTGGCACGCAGGCCGCGTATGAGCTCCAGGCTCTTATAGGCCGCTATACCGCCAGAAATAATCAGCAGGACACGCAGATTGGTTAGCACAAACGTAATTCCATTTAATTCCCAATTTGAATCTGTAGATAAACTAATTCGCTCGGGTTTAAAGGGCAAGCCGAGATCGTTGCGGGCCGCCATCTGTGTCAGTACCCTTGAGGCGTGGCGGAAAACGCCCCGGCAAATTTAAATCGAAGCAAACCATGATTTATCACCAGCCCATATTCAGGACTTTGGGCGATACCGCGCTCAATATCGAGTTCGGCGACGAGACCAGCATCGCCTTGAATTTTCGTATCCTGGCCCTCGATATCAGCCTGCGTGCCCATCCGCCGAACGGCCTGGTAGAGACAAATCCGCAAGTCCGCACGCTCGGCATCGTTTACAACCCGTTGGTGACGACGCGCGACAAAATGATCGCCGCGTTGCAGGAGTTAATAAAATCGGCCAGCGAGGTCGCGAAACTTCCGAGCCGTAAGATGACCATTCCGGCCTTGTATGACGATCCGTGGTCGCGCGAATGCGCTGAAGCCTTCGGCGTCCGCAACAACATGGAATATATCGCCGAGTTCAACAACATGACGCCGGAACATGTGATCGAGGCGCACACCGCCAGCGATTATTGGGTCACCGGGGTTGGCTTTGTACCCGGTGCTTTCATGTCCTACGCGATGGATCCGCGCCAGCGCATCGGTGCGCCACTCTACCGCACGCCGCGCAGCTGGACACCAGCGCGGCTGCTGAATTTCGGCGGCACCACGTCGACGATTTATCCGATCCAGGTTCCCGGCGGTGGCCAACTGTTCGGCCGCACGCCGATAGATATCTTCGAACCGCAGCAGAAAAATGCGGTGTTTGCTGACGGCCCGGTCCTCGCCAGAGCCGGCGACCGGCACCGCTACCGCGCCATCGCGCGCGACGAATACGATCATATTCGCGAATTGGTGGAAGCCGGAATCTACGAATATCAAGTCGAGGAAGATAGCTTCGATTGCGCCCAATACATCACTTGGCTCGAAAGCCTGGGCGAGGCGGCGGAGAAAACCGACCCGGAAAGCTCGTGGAGCCTAGCGTGATGCTCGAAATCCTGCGGGGCGGACTTCATACGACGGTGCAGGACATGGGCCGCCGAGGCGGTCAATCGCTCGGCATCCCGCCCTCGGGTGCGCAGGACGGTTTCGCTTTGCGCATCGCCAACCTGCTGGTTGGCAATCCGCCTGGCGGGCCGCTCATCATCCGCGACGATCCCGGCGCCGCCGGGCTTGAAATCACCATGGCCGGGCTCGAAATCCGCGCCCGATCGGACCTGTTGGTCGCAGCTACCGGCGCCGATATGGGCGCGACCTGCGATGGCGCGCCGGCGCCGCTATGGCAAGCGTTCGTCCTCCGCGCCGGCCAGGTGTTGGCCTTCGGCATGGCAACATCCGGAGCACGCGCTTATTTGGCCGTGCATGGCGGCATTGACGTGCCGCTCTATCTCGGCAGCCGCGCCACCCATACGCGCGGGCAATTCGGCGGCTTCGAGGGACGTACGCTCAAGCCCGGCGACGATGTACCCGTGGGTCCGGCCGACGCCGATTTGCACACCCTTGCTGGGCGCCGACTGCGGCCGGAGCTTGTGCCGTCCTATAGCGGCCGGCGCCAGGTGCGGGTGGTGCGTGGCCCCGAGTCGCATCACTTCAGCGCCGAAAGCGAGGCGGAATTCTATGCCAGCACGTGGAAGCTCAACCCGAGATCGGACCGCACCGGAATGCGGTTTATCGGCCCCAAACTGAGCTTTCGCCCGGGCCGGCCGCGCTATCTGGTGGAAGAAGCCGGTGCGGACCCGTCAAACCTGGTGATCGATCCGGGTGCGCCGGTCGGCACGATTCAGGTGCCGTCTGGGGTCGAGCCCATCGTCCTGGGCGTGGATTCGCCGAGTGTCGGCGGCTACGCCAGAATTGGCGTGGTGATGTCGGGTGACATGTCGGCGGTCGGTCAATTGCAGCCGCTGCAATCGGCAGTCTTTGTGCGAACGTCACTTGAAGATGCAGTGGCGGCATTGCGGCACCAGGAAAGTCTGATTTCCGAATCCAGCATCGCAGCATGATCGGTTCCGGGGCTGGCTTTCGTTTAAGTCAGTTGCAGGATCAACAGCGCCGCCAAGAGGGCGGCGATTAGGCCAAGCGTCACATGCACGCCGTCGAAGCGGCCCCTGCGCCAGGCGCCGCGGTGCGCGCCGTTCTCCTGAGCGTTTCCGTTTTCAAATTTTTCGAGCGCGCTTTCGGCCCGCTCCAGCATCCGCGGCACGCGCCGGAGCGCCGCCACGGATTCCACTGCGGCATCGCGCAGGCGCGCCTCGGGACCAAGATTTTCGCGCGCCCAGCGCTCAATCTGCGGCTGCGCTAGAGCCCACATATTTTCTTCCGGGCTGAGGCGGCGGCACAGGCCCTCGGCCATCAGCAGTGTTTTCTGCAGCAACAGAAGCTGTGGCTGAGTTTCCATTTCAAAAGTTTTGGTGACTTTAAAAAGATGCCCGAGTAATTGCCCGAGGGAGATTTCATGCAGCGGTTTGCCGAGGATCGGCTCGCCGATCGAGCGTATCGCTTGGGTGAAAGCGGCTTTCGACTTATGCCTAGGCACATAGCCTGCCTCAAAATGCACCTCGGCAACGCGTTCGTAATTGCGAAGCAGAAAACCCAGCAACATTTCCGCCAAATACCGCCGTGTATCGCGGTCAAGCCGGCCCATGATGCCGAAATCAACCGCATTCACTCGACCCTGAACGTCGATCAGAAGATTGCCGGCATGAAGATCGGCATGGAAAAATCCATCGCGGAAGACCTGTCGGAAGAAGGCGCCGGCGGTGACTTTCAGAATTTCACGCGGTTCAAACCCCGACTCTTCGAGCTTTTCGCGTTCGTCGATCGACACGCCTTCGACCCGCTCCAGCGTCAGGACGCGCTGGCTGGTGCGCTGCCAATCCACTTTCGGCACGCAATACATAGGATCGTCGGAAAAATTCTCGCGGATTTCCGATGCTGCCGCGGCCTCGATGCGCAAATCCATTTCCATCGCCACGCTGTCGGCGAACGTGCGGATCACTTCGACCGGCTTGAGACGCCGCCATGCCGGTAGCGCGCGTTCGGAGAGCGCCGCCAGCCAGTAAAACAGCTCGAGATCACGAGCGAACGCGTCTTCGATGTCGGGGCGCAAGATTTTCACCGCGACAGCGTCACCCTCGGTCGTGCGCGCGAGATGCACCTGAGCGATGGAGGCGGCGGCGACCGGCTCGATATCGAATTCCGAGAATAACGCGTCGAGCGGCTGGTTGAGCTCGCGCTCGACGATCTCCTGCGCCGCCTTGCCACTGAACGGCGGCAAACGATCCTGCAATTCGGACAATTCGCTCGCCACTTCCTCGCCGATCAAATCGGGGCGAGTGGAAAGTGCCTGGCCAAACTTGATAAAACTCGGACCCAGAACCTGGAGTGCGTCGGCCAGGCGCTCGCCTTTGCCGCCCAATCCCCGGCGCCGTGGGGCGAGACCGGCGATCCAGGTGACGGAAGGGGCGATCTTGGCATCTTTCAACAGAAAGAGCGCGTCATAGCGCCCGAGAATCCAGGTGACTCGCACCAGGCGCCAAATATTTTTTGCCGTCCGCCGCATCTTCCGGTGCCGCGTTTAGACCCGCCAGGCGGAATGCAGCGCCGCGATGCCACCGCTTAACGGGCGCCAGTTAACGCCGCCGAAGCCGGCTTCGCGGATCATCTCGGCAAAATGCCCAGGCGCCGGAAAGCGCCGGATGCTTTCCACCAAATAGCGGTATGAGTCGCGGTCCCCGGCAACGATCCTGCCGAGTGCCGGAATGACGGAAAAGGAATAAATCTCATAGAGGCGATCCAAGCCCGGCGCCTGTTCGGGGCTGAATTCCAGACAGAGAAAGCGCCCGCCTGGCTTTAGCACCCGCGCCGCTTCCGCCAGGGCCTTATCAATATGGGTCATGTTGCGAATGCCGAAGGCGATGGTGTAGGCATCGGCACTGCTGGCGGCCAGGGGCAGGGCCTCGGCATCGCCGACCAGCCAGTCGATACCGGCGACAATGCCGCGGTCCCAGCCGCGCATGCGCCCTTCCGAAACCATGTTTTCACTCAAATCGCAGACCGTGATCTCGGCATCGCCGGCGAGGCGCGCGCTTACCCGAAAGGCGATATCGCCAGTGCCGCCGGCGACGTCCAGAAGACGCAATCCCGGCTTGGGCGCCAGCCAATCTATCATTTGGCGCTTCCACACGCGATGCGCGCCGGCGCTCATGAGGTCGTTCATGAGGTCGTAGCGTTTGGCCACGCGGTCGAACAGGCCGCGCACAAGTCGCGGTTTTTCCTCGGCCTCGATGCGTTGATAGCCGAAATCCACCTGTTCGTTGGCGCCGCTGTGATTTTCCGTATCCGACATGTGCGGAGGATAGCCTAGCACTCCCGGAGGCGCTACGTTACGCGCTATGCCAGAATTGCCCGAAGTGGAAACGGTCCGGCGTGGCCTGGAGAAGCGCCTTCTCGGCCAGCGCATCGCCTATGCCGAGACGCGCCGACAGACTCTGCGTATTCCCTTGCCGGAAAACTTTGCCGCGCGTGTGACGGGCCGGCGCTTCGAACGGCTGGAGCGGCGCGGTAAATACATCCTCGCCTATCTCGACGACGGACAGGTGCTGATCGTCCATTTGGGCATGTCGGGCCGCTTTACTCTCGGCGAGGCCGGTGCATTGCCCGAAGGGCCGCATGACCACGTGGTTTTTCGCATGGCCGACGGCACTATCGCGACCTATACCGATCCGCGCCGCTTCGGCCTGATGACGCTATGCCCTGAATCCGAAATCGATGATCATCGCTTGCTCGCCAAAATGGGGCCAGATCCGCTCGGCAATGCGTTCAGCGGCCCAAGTTTGGCGGCGCGGCTGGCTGGCAAGCACTCGCCGATCAAGGCGGCGTTGTTGGACCAGAAAATCGTCGCCGGGCTCGGCAACATTTATGTTTGCGAGGCACTCTTTGGCGCCGGCATCAGCCCGCGACGTTCGGCCCATACCGTGCAGGGCGCACGCGCAGAACGCTTGGTGACAACGATACGTCAAGTTCTTGACCGGGCCCTTCAGGCCGGCGGATCGTCATTGCGCGATTATGTTCAGGCGAGCGGCGAACTGGGCTATTTTCAGCTTCAGTTTTCAGTCTATGGCCGCGAAGGAGAGCCGTGCCCGGAATGCGATTGCGAACAATCGGTAAAGCGCATCGTGCAGAGCGGGCGTTCGACCTTTTATTGCGCCAGGCGCCAGCACTAATGCCCGGACGCATGCGGGTATATTGTTGGGCTCTATTGGGTTGGACGATGCTGTTCGGCGGTTTCCTTGTGGTCTCGCCAATAGGTGCACCATCTGGCGCGTTTGCCGCGGACGACACTGCGGCGTTTCTCACCGCCATCGACGAAGTCCCTCTGATGGCTGGCCTGACGGAAGAACAGACGCCAGCGCTCGACTTCGACAAGCCGGACGGACGTCTGGTCGAAACTTACGCTTACGGCGAGGTCACGGCGGAAGAAGCCGGCGCGTTTTACCGCGCCGTAATGCCGGAATTCGGCTGGCAAAATATCGATGGGCTTGTTTTTTCGCGCGAAGGCGAGATGTTACGCATAGATTTCATCCCAGAAGAGCGCTCGCTGGTGGTGCGGTTTGTGCTATCCCCCAATTCATCACAATAAGCGCCGCCTCGACAGGCAGGCGCAGAAGACGGAGTAACGGCCATGTCATATCAAAACATCATCCTCGACCGGACGGAACGGGTCGCGAAAATTACCCTCAATCGGCCGAAGGCGCTCAACGCCCTCAATGCCGAATTGATCGCTGAGTTAAACGCGGCGCTCGATGACCTCGAAGCAGACGAGGCCATCGGCGTGATTGTCATCACCGGGAGCGAAAAGGCCTTCGCCGCCGGCGCGGACATCAAGGAAATGCAGAACAAGAGCTTTGCCGAAGCTTATTCGGGAGACTTTATCGGCCCGTGGGAGCGCGTGACCAGATGCCGCAAGCCGGTGATTGCCGCAGTCGCGGGGTACGCGCTTGGCGGCGGCTGCGAACTCGCCATGATGTGCGATTTCATCATCGCCGCCGATACCGCCAAATTCGGCCAGCCGGAAATCACTCTGGGGGTCATTCCCGGCGCCGGTGGCACGCAGCGCCTGACCCGCGTAATCGGCAAGGCCAAGGCGATGGAAATGATTCTCTCCGGGCGCATGATCGGCGCCGAAGAAGCGGAACGCGCCAATTTGGTCAGCCGGGTGGTGCCGGCGGCGGAACTGATGGAAGAGACCATGAAGGTCGCAGAGCGCATCGCTCATCTTTCGCAACCCATTGTTGCGATGGCGAAATCCGCCGTAAATACCGCATATGAGACGGTCCTCGCAGAGGGCGTTCGCTATGAACGGTCGATATTTTATTCGACTTTCGCCACCGAAGACCAGAAAGAGGGCATGGCCGCCTTTGTCGACAAACGCGAACCTTCATTCAGCAACAAATAGCCGCGCGATCAAAGCACTGAGCGCGGTTGACGCCGGCTTGGCGTGCCGATATAACCGCGCTTCCCGAAACAGAATTTCATAGGTACGCCATGGCGCACACCGTGCAGGCGAAAAAACGAATTCGGCAACTGTTAAAGAATACGGATATCAACCGCATGCGGATGAGCCGGATTCGGACATATATGCGCACGGTTGAACAGGCGATCGAGAGCGGTGACAAGCCGGCGGCGCAAGAAGCCTTGAAGGCGTTTCAGCCGGAAATCATGCGTGGCGTCACCAAGGGCGTGTTACGCCTGAACATGGCGGCGCGGCGTATCTCGCGTCTCAACAAACGGATCAAGGCGCTCGGCTAGTCGCGCCACCGCTGCCGCTCGCGCCGATAATATCGCCGGGCGAAAAATAATATTTTTCTTGTGACAAATTTCCTGCAGGTTCGGCGGGCGCTTTGATTTGCGCGCCGATTGCGGCTTGTGCTGAGAGTCCAACCGCTTAGCTTTCACCCCTCAGTTTGCGGCTCAGACGGGTGAAATAAAAATGCGCAAATTAATATAGACGTTCCTATTTCGGACCTGTTGCCAGTCCCTCACCACGCCATTACTCTAGGCTCACTCGCTGGAACAACTCGGCGGGGCAACAAAAATTACTAGGGACATCTTTGCGGCGCGCAATTAAAAATAAGCGCCGCAAACGGTGAGATTTGGTTAATTTTCAGCAGTCATGAGCATTATCACCAACAATAATATTGCGCCGGGAGAAACGGTGGGAGTCGATCGGGACAGTGTGCGCCGCGCGGCCAGGGAACGGCTCGCGTCCGGGGTTTCTTATGCCGGCGACGTCACGCCGGGCGAAGCTTGGCAAGTTCTCGCGGACGATGCCGACGCCGTTCTTGTCGACGTGCGCACCGACGCGGAATGGAACTTTGTCGGCGTGCCCGAGCTCGGCTCTCTGGATAAAAAGCCGCTGCTAATTTCCTGGCAGCGCTTTCCAGACATGTCGCAAAACCAGGAATTCGCGTCTGAGCTCGCGCGCGCCGGCGTGGCGTCATCGGCTGCTGTCCTCTTTCTCTGCCGCAGTGGTGTACGCTCCGCGTCGGCGGCCGAACACTGCGCGGCTGAAGGTTTCACGAATTGTTACAATATCATTGAAGGGTTTGAAGGCGTGCCGGACGCGGACAAGCACCGCGGCAAGATATCTGGCTGGAAAATGCGCGCGCTCCCGTGGGTTCAGGGCTGATAGATGCCTGACACAGATAAATCCACGCATCCGCTTCATGAGGATCAGTGGTCCACCATCCGCTCGCGCCTCCAGGAAGAGTTAGGCGACGCAGCTTTTCGCAGCTGGTTGAAGCCCTTGGTGTTGCGCCGCATCGAGAATGGCGAAGCACTGGTGGCAGCGCCGACGCGCTTTCTGCGTGACTGGGTGAGCGCACGCTATGCCGACCGCATAGCTGAATTGTGGCATGAGATGAACCCCGATGTCCGCCTCGTGACGGTTGAGGTGTTCGCCTTCAGTGCCCCCGCGCCGGCGCCAGGCATGCTGAAGGATAGTAATCCGCAGCGGCTGGCCGCGACGACTGCGGTGCCTAACCCGACACCGACACGTGGCTCTTTCTTACGCCTGCGGGCGGTCGAGGAGGATGTCGACGCGCTCTCTTCGCCGCTCAACCCGCGCTTCGGATTTTCGGAGTTCGTCGTCGGCAAACCCAATGAATTCGCGCATGCTGCGGCGCGCCGAGTGGCCGAAGCGGACAAAGTGCCGTTCAATCCGCTCTATTTGTATGGCGGCGTAGGCCTCGGCAAGACCCATCTCATGCACGCGATGGCGCGCCATATCCGCGAGCGCGATCCGAGCCGTCGGGTGCTCTATTTGTCGGCCGAGAAGTTCATGTATCACTTCGTCCGAGCGGTTCGCTACAAGGACACCATGGAGTTCAAGGAGCAGTTTCGCTCCGCCGATGTGTTGATGATCGATGACGTCCAATTCATCTGCGGCAAGGACAGCACTCAGGAAGAATTCTTCCATACTTTCAATGTGTTGATCGATCATAACCGGCAGGTGGTGATATCCGGCGACAGATCGCCGTCCGATCTCGACGCCATGGAGGAGCGGTTGCGCTCGCGCCTCGGCTGGGGACTGGTAGCGGATATTCACGCCACCACCTACGAACTCCGGCTTGGCATCCTGCTTGCGAAGATTGAGACGATCGGCGTTGTCGATGTGCCACGCGATGTGGTTGAATTTTTGGCGCGGCGAATCACCAGCAATGTCCGCGAATTGGAAATGGCCCTCAACCGGGTGACTGCCCATTCCACACTGGTGGGGCGCAAAATTGACCTGGAAGTGGCAAAGGAAGTCCTGCGCGACGTTTTACGGGCCAGCGAGCGTCGTATTACGATCGAAGAAATCCAACGCCGGGTCGCGGAGCATTACAACATCAAATTATCGGAAATGTCGTCCGAGCGCCGTGCCCGCGCGGTTGCCCGTCCGCGCCAAGTGGCGATGTTCCTGAGCAAGCAATTGACCTCCCGCTCGCTGCCTGAAATCGGCCGCAAGTTCGGCGGACGCGATCATACGACCGTCATGCACGCGGTCCGAAAGATCGAGGAATTGCGTCTCAGCGACGCAGCGATTGCGGAAGATGTGGAACTTCTCAAACGCACCCTGGAAAGCTAGCGGATCGTCTCGCTGAGGCGCTGTTGCCGAGGTCAACCCGGTGCCCCTTCGACGCGTGTTTTTAGTGCCGAATTCGCCCCCTATCTGTTATATTTAAGAATGGTTGGAGAGTTCCGATTCGGCGCGTCTCGAATGACGCTGGAACGGCTCGTTTCGGGACCAAAACCACGTTTTTTTATAAATCTATAACTCGTATTGTATTGCCATGAAATTGACGATTGAACGGAGTGCGCTGCTGAAGTCCCTCGCGCATGTTCAGAGCGTCGTTGAGAGACGCAACACGATCCCTATTCTCTCCAATGTCCGGCTCGACGCGGGTGATGATGAGAAATTGCACCTGACAGCGACGGACATGGACCTCGCGGTGATCGAAGCGGCGCCGGCGAATGTGGCGCAATCCGGCGCCACGACGACATCCGCCCATATGCTGTACGATATCGTACGCAAGTTGGCTGAAGGCGCCCAAGTCGAGATTTCATTGATCCAGGATGGCGGCAAGCTCGAAATTCGCTCCGGCCGTTCGCGATTTACTTTGTCGTGCCTGCCGGTCGAGGATTTTCCGGTCATGGCGGATGGAGAACTGGACCATCGATTTGCGGTTTCCGCCGGCGATCTTAAGCGTCTGATCGATAAGACCGCCTTCGCTATCTCGACCGAGGAAACGCGGTATTATTTGAACGGCATCTATTTGCATGCAGCGGGCGACGAGGGTGCCAAATGTTTGCGCGCCGTGGCGACCGACGGACACCGCCTGGCGCGAGTCGACACCGCATTGCCGGCGGGCGCAGAAAACATTCCCGGCGTCATCGTTCCCCGCAAGACCGTGGCCGAATTGCGCAAGCTGATCGATGAAAGCGACGGCGACGTGATGATTGCGCTTTCTAGCAGCAAGGTCCGCTTCGCGTTCGACGGCGCGATCCTGACTTCTAAATTGATCGACGGCTCTTTTCCCGATTATGAGCGCGTTATACCGTCAGCGAACGATAAAATCATGACGGTCGACAAGCATGCCTTCATACAGGCGGTTGATCGCGTATCGACGATTTCCACCGAGAAATCGAGGGCCATCAAGATCAGCCTCGAAGATTCGCAGATGACGCTGTCGGCGACCAGTCCGGATGCGGGTGCGGCCTCGGAAGAACTTGATGCGCAGTACAATCTGGAAAAAATGGAAATTGGCTTCAACTCCCGATATGTACTCGATATGGCCAAGCAGATCGTCGGCGAAACCATCGAATTTCGCCTTGCGGATTCGGCGTCACCCACTTTGGTGCGTGATTCAGAAGATGAAAACGTCGTTTACGTCATCATGCCCATGCGTGTTTAGGTGAGCGCCGCACTGTCCTATTCAGCGCGCTCTTCGAACGGTTCGCAGAGCGCGCCTCGCCTCGCTATCAGCCGCGTAACACTAAGCGATTTCCGGTGCTATACCTCACTTCGCCTTAACTGCGAGACCGGGATTGTAGTCCTGACCGGGGCAAACGGCGCGGGCAAGACGAACCTTCTAGAAGCGCTTTCGTTGTTGAGCCCGGGGCGCGGCTTACGCGGCGCCCGGTTGGCTGAGATCTCACGCCGGCGCGAAAGTGGCGCGCAGCAATCTGACTCCGCGGCGCGGGAATGGGCCGTTGCAGCCGAGTTCGCCACGCCGCACGGCCCGCTATCGGTCGGTGTCGGATGGGCCGAGGCCAATGGCGAGCGCCGCACCGTGCATATCGACGGCCAGACGGCCCGCAGCCAAACGGCGCTCGCGGAACATATCTCAATGGTTTGGCTCACGCCGGCGATGGACCGCCTCTTCGTTGAAGCGCCGGCTGGCCGGCGGCGCTTTCTGGATCGCCTGGTATTTGCTTTCGATCCCGCCCACGCCGGGCGCCTGCAAGCCTATGACAAGGCGCGCCGCGAGCGCAGTCGATTGTTGCGCGAGACCCGGGTGGACGGTACCTGGCTGGGCGCCCTGGAACGAAATATGGCCGAGCGCGCCGTGGCCATTGCGGCGGCTCGCCTCGATCTGGTCGAGCGCCTGAAACGCGCATTTGATGAGGAAACCGGGCCTTTCCCGCATCCGGAGATTGCCGTGCAGGGCGTGATCGAGGATTCACTCGAGGCGCAGCCGGCGCTCGATGTCGAGGAAAATTACCGCGCTGCGCTGGCCCGCGCGCGCGCCCAAGACCGGGTCAGCGGCACCTGTGAAGGCGTACATCGGAGCGATTTGTTCGCCCGCCTGAGCGCCGTGGGCCCGCCCGCCGAGCAAGCTTCGACCGGCGAGCAAAAAGCCATTCTCATTTCCCTTATTCTCGCCCATGGCCGCTTGCTCGCCCGCCTCAAGGGCCGCGTACCGGTACTGCTGCTCGATGAAATTGCTGCCCATCTCGATGCATCGCGCCGTGCGGCTTTGTTCGAAGCGATCCGCGACCTCGGCGCCCAAGCCTGGCTGACCGGCACCGACGATTCCCTGTTTGCACCGCTCAACGGAATTGCTCAGTTCCACAAGGTGGCGAACGGCCAGATTTCACAACAGGCTAGCCATGACTGATCCCGTAACAGACCCCGCCGCCGAAAGCAGCACACCAAGCCCGAACGGCAATGCAGAGGGTGCCTACGGCGCCGATTCCATCAAGGTGCTGCGCGGCCTCGACGCGGTGCGCAAGCGCCCTGGAATGTATATCGGCGATACCGACGATGGCTCGGGCCTCCATCGCATGATCTACGAAGCCGTCGACAATGCCGTCGATGAAGCGCTGGCTGGATATTGCGATGAAGTCGACGTCACATTGAACGCTGATGGTTCAGCCACAGTGCGCGACAATGGCCGCGGCGTACCAACCGGCATCCACGAAGAAGAAGGTGTCTCCGCTGCCGAGGTCATCATGACCAAATTGCATGCCGGCGGTAAGTTCGATCAAAACACCTACAAGGTTTCGGGCGGCCTGCACGGCGTCGGCATATCTGTTGTCAACGCCCTCTCCGAATGGTTGGAACTGCGCGTATGGCGCAACGGTCACGAGCATTTCATGCGCTTTCACGGCGGCGCGCCGGAAGACTCCCTCGCAGTGGTCGGCCCCTCTGAGCGCACCGGCACCGAAGTTAAATTCCTGCCATCCCCCACCATATTCGCCCTGATCCATTTCGATTTCGACACGCTTGAACATCGCCTGCGCGAACTCGCATTTCTCAACGCCAACGTCAAAATCACCCTAACGGACGAGCGTGCCGCGGAGCCGAAGGTCTCCATATTGCGCTATGAAGGCGGCATCCTCGAATATGTGCATTATCTCGACCGCGCCAAACAATCACTCCTCGGCGAGGCGATTACCTTTATCGACGACAAAGACGATGTTGTCGTTCAAGTCGCGATGCAATGGAACGACAGCTATCACGAAACGGTGCTGTGCTTTACCAACAATATCCGCCAAGCGGATGGCGGAACCCATCTGGCGGGCTTTCGCGGCGCCCTTACACGCTGCGTCAACGCCTATGCGGCGCAAAGCGGTTTAGCCAAGCGCGAAAAGGTAACTATTTCCGGCGATGATGCGCGCGAAGGACTCACCTGCGTCCTCTCCGTAAAGGTCCCGGACCCTAAATTTTCTTCGCAAACCAAAGAGAAGCTGGTGAGCTCCGAAGTGCGGCCGGTTGTGGAAGGCGTCGTTGGTGATCGCCTCGGCCAATGGTTCGAGGAACATCCAAATGAAGCGAAAACCATCATGTCCAAGGTGGTCGAAGCGGCGGCGGCACGCGAAGCGGCACGCAAGGCGCGCGATTTAACCCGACGCAAGGGCGTACTCAGCGTCTCCAACCTGCCCGGCAAACTTGCTGACTGCCAGGAACGCGATCCGAAGAAATGCGAACTGTTCCTGGTCGAGGGCGATTCGGCGGGCGGATCCGCCAAACAGGGGCGCAACCGGCGCAATCAAGCGGTTCTGCCGTTGCGCGGTAAGATCCTCAATGTCGAGCGCGCACGCCTGGCGAAAATGCTGAACTCGAACGAGATCGGCACCATTATCACGGCGCTTGGCACCGGTATCGGCGCTGACGATTTCGATATCACCAAACTGCGCTACGATAAAATCATCATCATGACCGATGCGGATGTGGACGGCTCGCATATCCGCACCCTTCTGCTCACCTTCTTCTTCCGCAACATGCCAGAACTTATTCAAGACACCACCAATGGCGGGATTCACGGGCATTTGTTCATCGCCCAGCCACCGCTCTACCGGGTGAAACGCGGCACCAGCGAGCGCTATCTGAAAGACGACCGCGCATTGGAAAACTTTTTGATCGAGACCGGGCTCGAGGAAACGGTGCTGGAAGTGCAGGGCGGCGGCAGCCGCGCCGGCGCTGATCTCGCCAGCATTCTAGACGCTGCACGCGAGATCGATGTCCTGGTCAAGGCGCTGACCCGGCGCACCGATCAACGCATTGTCGAGCAGGCGGCGATTGCCGGGGCGCTCAATCCCGATATTCTCAACGATCCGGAGCTGGCAGCCTCGGCCGCCACCTATATCGCTGGCCGTCTCGACAATCTCTCTCCGGAAATCGAGCGTGGCTGGCACGGCGAAGCGGTGGACCTGTCGAAGGGCCGGGCCTTCAAATTCAGCCGGACGTTGAGGAGCGTGACAGAGAGCCATCTCGTCGATTCGGTGCTGATCAGCACTCCCGAGGCGCGGAAGCTGGACAGTTTGGCCGCCAGCCTGCAGGAGATTTACAGCCATCCAGCCACGCTCCGGCGCAAGGATTCGGAACGTGAAATCACCTCACCGACGATGCTGCTGGACGCAGTCTATGCCGCCGGCCGCAAGGGCCTATCAATTCAACGCTATAAGGGTCTCGGCGAGATGAATCCGGGGCAACTGTGGGAAACCACGCTTGACCCGGATGCGCGTACGCTGCGCCGGGTGGAAATTAGAGACGCGTTGGAGGCCGACGAGATCTTCTCGACCCTGATGGGCGAGGTGGTGGAACCGCGCCGCGAATTCATCCAGAATAACGCGCTCAAGGTCGTCAATCTCGACGTCTGAGACCTCGAGCGCCGGCCATGGCCAAATCGCCAAAATCTAAGAGCGCGTCCCGAGGGAAAAAGGCGAAATCCAGCGACGCTAGTGCAAAGCCTAAGGCCGCAACTGCGAAGCCCAAGGCCGCGAGCGCGAAGCCCAAGGCCGCGAGCGCCAAGCTCAAGGCGGCCAGCGCAAAGCCAAAGCCCGCCGACACGCTGCCGAGAACCGTCGACCAAAAGAAAACCCCTAGAAAGCGGCGTAAATCTCCTTGGCGAGAAATCAGGATAGCGCTGATTGCTCTGATTTGGCTGACTCTCCTGGCCGCCGGCTTCATAGCCTATGTCGCCCATGACCTGCCCGACAGCGATAGTCTCACCGGACCCAAAAGCGCGCCCGCCGTCACCCTATTGGCCGCGGACGGTTCGACGCTGGCCAGCTTCGGCGCCCATTGGGGCGAATTCGTCGCCGTGCGCGAGATGTCACCGCTGCTGCCGCAAGCCGTCGTCGCCATTGAAGACCGGCGATTCTACGAGCATGGCGGCATGGACGCGATGGGCGTGCTGCGGGCGCTGTGGCGCAATATCGTGTCCGGGCGTCTGCGCGAAGGCGGCAGCACCATCACCCAGCAATTGGCCAAAATCGCCTTTCTCACGCCGGCAAAATCGCTTGAGCGCAAAGTTCAAGAACTGTTCCTGGCCTTTCGCCTGGAGCGCGACTTTAGCAAGGACGAAATCCTCACGCTCTATCTCAACCGGGTTTATCTCGGCGCCGGAAGCTATGGCGTCGATGCGGCGGCAAAGCGTTATTTCGGCAAATCTGCGCGGCACGTAAATCTCGCCGAGGCGGCTGTGCTTGCCGGCCTGTTAAAGGCGCCGTCGCGGCTCTCGCCGGCGCGCGATCTTGCCGCAGCACGCCGCCGCGCCGCGCTGGTGCTCGACAGCATGGTGGCAGCCGGTTTCATCGCGGCAGCGGATGCCGCGCGCGCCAAAGCTGCACCGGCCAGCCTGATCAGGCAGAGAAACCGATCCGGCGCGGCACGCTATTTCAATGATTGGGTCAGGGCGCAAGTGCCTGCCTATGCCGGGCGCGAGGCGCCGGCGCTGACCGTCCACACCACGCTCGATCCGGCAATGCAGCAGGCAGCGGAGGCAGCACTGGCGCGTGGACTCGAAGATGCGTCTGGCCGCGCCGTCGGCGAAGGCGCCCTGGTGGCGCTTGCGCCAGATGGCGCGGTGCTCGCAATGGTCGGCGGCCGGGATTACGGCGTTAGTCAGTTTAACCGGGCGAGCCAGGCGCTGCGGCAGCCCGGATCAGCGTTCAAAACCATCGTCTATCTTGCCGGCATGGAAGCCGGACTAGCGCCCGACGACATATTCGAGGACGCGCCGATCGAGATCGCCGGCTGGGCGCCGCGCAACTATAGCGGCACATATCGCGGGCCGGTTTCCCTCCGCGATGCGTTTGCCGCCTCGGTCAACAGTGTCGCCGTACGTGTCGGTCAGAAGGCCGGCATCAACAGCGTCGCCAAGCTGGCGCGCCGGCTCGGCATCCGAAGCGAGCTGCCGCGCGATGCTAGCCTCAGCCTCGGCAGCGGCGATCTTACTCTGATCGAGCTGACCGCCGCCTATGCGCCGCTCGCCGGAGACGGCACGCTCGCTCTGCCGCACGGCATCCGCGAAGTGCGCAACCGGGGCGGCGAAATCCTCTATGCCCGCTCCGGATCCGGCGCCGGACAGGTGATCGCGCCACAACCCGCCGCCGCGATGCGCGATCTCCTCGCCGCGGTCATCACCGGCGGCACTGGGCGCGGCGCGGCGTTGCCACCCGAGCTCGGCCCAGCCTATGGCAAGACCGGCACCAGCCAGAATTTCCGCGATGCTTGGTTCGTCGGTTTTGCCGGCAATGTCGTGGTCGGCGTTTGGCTTGGCAATGACGATGGCAAACCGATGCAAGGCGTTACCGGCGGCGGCGCGCCGGCCGCCATCTGGCGCGATTTCATGACGCAGGCCTTGCGTTAACGGCGATCGATAAGGTGGATGAACGAACCCATCACCGCGCCTGCCGCTAAGCCCATATTACCGAGATCCTTGCCGCCGGAATCGGAACAGCGAAAGAGCGAGTGCGCGCCGTCTTCCTGCGTCACCGCGGCATAATGGAATTCATGACCGCGAAACTGCGCGCCCCTTGCGGCAAGCGGCGTATCGCGCAGCATCTCTGTTTCGCGGTAGCCGAGATGGAGACGGGGTGCCGCAAAGCTCGTCTCGAGCGGCAACAGCCCGGCCATGGCGTGGCGCTGGCCCGCCGCATCGATCAGACCATCGCCCAACACCATGTAGCCGCCGCATTCGCCATAAATAAAAACATCGTTTTGCGCAGCGCGGCGTAACCCGCCCATAAAATTACTGTTGGCGGCGAGCCGTCCGGCATGCAATTCCGGATAGCCGCCGGGCAGATAAATGGCATCCGCACCAGCGTCTGGGGCTTCGTCGGCGAGCGGCGAGAAAAAGCTGAGCGCCGCTCCGGCCTGGCGCCAGCCCGCCAATACCGCCTCATAGCTGAAGGCAAAAGCGACATCGCGGGCGACGGCGATTTTCCGGCCAAGCGGCTGGAGCAGGCAAGGTGGCGCGGCGCCTTGCGATGTGTGGAGCGGCCGGCCGAGCGCGCGCAATCCCTCGCTATCGACATGGCGCGCGACGTGATCGGCGGCGGCGTTGAGGAACGCCTCTAAATCCTCTGATTCGCCGGCCTGAACCAGCCCAAGATGGCGCGCCGGCAAGGCCAACGCCGCGTCGCGCGGCAACGCCCCCAGAACGGCAATGCCGGTCAGCGCCATGGCACTCCGCAAGATGTCTTCATGGCGGGGGCTGGCGACATGGTTGAAGATTACCGCAGCGACCTCAACATCGGCGCGATGACTGGCAAACCCTTGCGCCAACGCCGCGACCGAAGCGCCCTGGCCGCGCACATCGATGACCAGGACCACCGGAAGACAGAAATGGGCGGCAAGATCGGCGGTCGCGCCACCACCACCGGCAGCCCCATCGAACAGCCCCATCACACCCTCACCAAGAATGAATTCGGCGTCTTGCGCCAACGCCGCAGCGCTAACGTCGAGACTTTCGCCGCGCATCGCCCAGCTATCAAGATTGGCGCACGCGCGCCCGGCCGCGGCAGCGTGATAAGCGGCATCGATATAGTCGGGCCCGACCTTAAACGGCGCTGCGGCGATTCCTGAACGCGTCCACTGGCGCAACAAGCCGAGCGTGAGAATGGTCTTGCCGGAGCCCGACTTGGGGGCTGCGATAATGAGCCCCCGCGCCGCACTCACAAATGCTGTCCGATCGCCTGGGCGATATCGACGGGCCGCTGGCCAGTTTGAAAATATTCCAAAAGCGCACCATCGGGGCCCATGAAATACATGATGTCGGTATGATCGACGACATAATCGTCGGCTCCATCAAGTTCGTCGCCCTTGCTGAAATATACCTTGTAGGCGTCCGCCACGGTCGCGATTTGCGCGTCGCTGCCAGTCAGCCCGGTCAGGCGCGGGTGAAAGTTCTCGACATATTTGGCCAGCGTTTCGACCGTGTCGCGCGCCGGATCGACTGTGATAAAAATCGGCTGGACTTGCTGGCCGACGTCACCCAACAGGTCCATCGCCTGGCCCATGACCAGCAATTTGGTGGGGCACACATCCGGGCACCAAGCGTAGCCGAAATAGATCAGCATATTGCGGCCGCGATAATCCTGTTCCGTCACTGTGCGGCCATTGTGATCTGTCAACGTGAACGGCCCGCCGACATTGGTTAAATGAACGTCTGCGCGCTGCGCTTCATCGAGATTGCCCAACAGCGAGCCGTCCATCTGGGTATAGAGAACAATGGCGCCGAGCACAGCGATCCAGACCAGAGGATTGCGGCGCAAACCACGTGGATCACGAGAATTACCCGGGTCATTATCGTGGCGCGGTGTTTTGGGGCGAAGGAAATTCATTTGAGCGGTGAAGATAGGCGCCCCGGGCGGGCGCATCAAGCAGCGCGGACGGGCTAAGGTACAGTATCTTCTTTGGCGCGCACGGCGAGAAATTCGAGCGCGGCGCGGGCGCGGGCCTCGGGTGTGGCGGCGGGATCGAGCGCGGCGCGGAGACCGACCACATCGCCGATCGCGATGATCGCCGGTGCTTCGAGATTGGCTGCTGCGGCATCTTCGGCAGCGCGTGCCAGGTTGGTTTCGACGATCTTCTGACCTGCGAGCGTCGCCTTACTGATCAAAATTACCGCTGTATCTGCGGCGCGCCCTGCCGCTACCAAGCGCTCGGCCATCCACGCCAGATGCTTGAGCGCCATATAGAGGATCAATACCGGCGCACCCGAAGCGAGGGCCGGCCAATCGAGCCCGGCCGGCGGGCCGCCGCCTGATTCATGGCCGGTAATAAAGGTCACCGCGGAATTCACGCGCCGGTCGGTAATCGGAATGCCGGCATAGGCGAGGCCCGCTACTGCCGCGGTGATTCCCGGCACCAAGCGGAACGGCACGCCAGCCGCCGCCAGCGCCAGCGCTTCCTCACCGCCGCGCCCAAAAATGAAGGGATCACCGCCTTTGAGGCGCAGCACCTTGCGCCCGGCACGCGCTAGATCGATCAATTTATCGCTGATATCGCCTTGCTTGGCCGAGGGCTTGCCGCCGCGTTTACCGGCATAATGCAGTTCGGCTCCCGCACCGGCGAGGGCGAGAATGTCTTCCCCGACCAGGGCGTCATAAACGATATCGTCCGCCGCGCCGAGGGCGTGAAAGGCGAGCAGCGACAGGAGACCGGGATCGCCCGGCCCAGCGCCCACCAGCCACACGCAGCCAGGCTCGAAAGGCGGCATCGCTGGCAGGGCGCGAGCGGCGATCTCGAGGGATGTTTTATTGCTTTTGGACATGATGCGATTTTACACCCGCGCCACCAGGGCGGCGAGCTAAACTGGTGCTATGTCTGGCACAAATCCTCGTAAACCCGATGAACGCGGCCCGTTACGCAAGGGCTGGACCACCGGCGCATGCGCCACGGCTGCCACACGCGCCGCCTATGGTGCGCTGTTGACCGGCAGCTTTGACGACCCGGTCACGATTGTGCTGCCACGCGGGCAAACCCCGTCGTTCACATTGCACGAGACGGAACGTGGCGACCGCTCCGCCATGGCAGCCATCGTCAAGGATGCCGGCGACGACCCCGATGTCACCCATCGCGCACTGATCCGCGCCAGCGTGCGAATCGGCGAAAGCGGTACGGGTGTGACGTTCCGCGCCGGCGACGGCGTCGGCACGGTAACCCTGCCGGGGTTGCCAATCGGCGTCGGCGAGCCGGCCATAAATCCCGCTCCACGCCGCATGATGGCGGAAGTGGTGGGAGAGCTGGCAGCGCGCCACGGCGCGCCGGGCGACGTGGAAATCACGATCTCAGTTGATGACGGCGAGGCGCTCGCCGCCCATACAATGAATGCCCGGCTCGGTATTCTTGGCGGCCTTTCCATATTGGGCACCACCGGCATCGTCACACCCTATTCCTGCGCTGCCTGGATCGCGTCTATTCATCAAGGCGTGGATGTCGCGCGTGCCGCCGGCATCGGCCACGTCGCTGGGGCAACGGGGAAAACCTCGGAAAGCGCGGTGCGCGCCCTTTACGGGCTGGAAGAACAGGCGCTGCTGGAGATGGGCGATTTCGCCGGTGCGCTGTTAAAATATATCCGTCGCCATCCTGTTGCGCGCCTCACAGTGGCCGGCGGATTCGGTAAAATATCCAAGCTCGCACAAGGCCATATGGACCTCCATTCCGGGCGCAGCGAAGTGGATATCGAGGTGCTCGCCGGGCATCTCTCAGCGCTTGGCGCGCCGGCCGAAATTCTTACCCAGGCCCGCGCCGCCCATTCGGCCGGTGCCCTTCTGGCTCTTGCCGGCGATCTACCGCTTGGCGACCGGGTGGCGATTGAAGCCCTCGGCAAGGTAAAGGAGACACTAGCCGGCGCGGATATCGCGGTCGATGTGGCGATTTTCGACCGCGCTGGCGCCCTAATTGGCCGGGCAGGCCGATATGGCGAACCGTAAAGCAACGCTCCTGATTCTCGGCGGCACCGGCGAGGCGCTACGCCTGGCGCGCGCCGCCGAGGCTGAACTGGGTGCTCGACTGCGGGTCATTTCCTCCCTCGCAGGGCGCACCCGCAACCCCGCCAAAGTGGGTGGCGAGGTGCGTGTCGGCGGCTTCGGCGGCGTCGAGGGGCTGGCCGGTTACCTCAGAGACACTGGCGTCGATTTTCTGATCGACGCCACGCATCCCTTTTCGGCGCAAATCTCACAACATGCCTGCCTTGCTGCTGCTGCCACTGCCACGCCGCGTTGCGTGCTCGCGCGCCCGCCCTGGAAAATCCAAGCAAGCGATCATTGGCATGAGGCGGCGGACATGGCGGCGGCGGCGGCACTGATTCCCAGCATAGGGAGGCGCGTCTTTTTGAGCGTCGGCGCGCGTTCGCTCGAACATTTCGCCGACTTGCGTGACACTTGGTTTCTGGTGCGCTTGATCGACGCGCCGGACGAACCGCTGGCCTTGCCTCAAGCCATGTTGATCACGGGACGCGGGCCGTTCGATGCTGCCAGTGAGCACCAACTTTTCACACAACACCGCATTGATCTGCTCGTCACGCGGGCCAGCGGCGGCGCGGCGACCGAAGGCAAGATCGACGCGGCGCGCACTCTGGGAGTACCGGTTATTTTGGTGCGCCGCCCCGCTCCGCCGCCAGGCGAGACGGTTGAGACTATCGCGGCCGCGTTGGATTGGCTGGCGCGCGGTCTCAGCCACTAGAGCATTTTAATTCCAGCAAATGCGTCGTCGCAGGTGATTCCACCTGCTCGGGATTTTCTCTAAGACGAATCGCGATCCGCCGATTTGGGGCGGAGCACATGGTGATGGGCGGGATCGTAGAGCTTGCTGTCGTCGAAAGCCGCCGCGCCGAGCGCCCGGCCGACGAGAATAAGCGCGGTGCGCGTCAAGCGCAGCGGTTTAGTCTTGGCGCGGATATCGCCGAGCGTGCCGCGTATCAATTTTTCGTCCGGCCAGCTTACCCGGTAAGCAATGGCAACGGGACACTCGGCTCCGTAGTGCGGGGTTAGCTCGCGGACCACTTTGGCCAGATTATTGATCGACAGATGCACTGCCAGCGTGGCGCCGGTCGCGGCAAGCGTTGCTAACTCCTCGCCGGGCGGCATCGCCGAGGCGCGAACGGAGGTGCGCGTCAAGATAACGCTTTGCACAATACCCGGCAGCGTGAGCTCGCAGCCCAACGCCGCCGCGGCCGCGGCATAGGCCGGAACGCCCGGCGTGATGTCATAGGCGATGCCGAGCGTATCGAGCCGGCGAATCTGCTCGGCGATGGCACCGTAGAGCGAGGGATCGCCGGAATGGAGGCGCGCCACGTCCTGGCCAGCGGCATGCGCCGTCTCGATCATCGCGATAATTTCATCGAGCGTCAGCGGCGCAGTATCGACCACGCGCGCCGATTTATCTGCCTCGGCGATCACCGCCTCTGGGATTAGCGAGCCGGCATAGAGCACCACAGGGGCGGCGCGCAACAGCGCCATGCCGCGCAGCGTCATGAGGTCGGGCGCGCCGGGGCCGGCGCCAATGAAATGCACCGTCATGGAGCGTTTCGCCTCGGCTTGTGCGCGTATCGCTTTGGTTTGTGTTGATCGCGCCCGGCATAGCCGCGCGGCGTATAGATGCGCGGGCCGTCGCCGGTCTCGATCAAGCGCGTTTCCCTGCCGCCGACCATAACCAGGGTCAGCATATCGACCACATCGGGGTCGAAATCGCTGAGCGCCACCATGCGCACGGTCTCTTCCGCACGGCCGAGATTGCGCGCCACGATGACCGGGCAATCGGGCGGCCGGGCGGCCGCGAAAATCTCCAGCGCACGCGCCAATCCCTCGCGCCGGCGCTTGGACGCCGGATTGTACAGCGCAACGACGAAATCCGCCGTCGCCGCGGCGCGCAAGCGTTCCTCAATAACCGCCCAGGGCGTCATCAAGTCAGACAGTGATATGGTGCAAAAATCATGACCGAGCGGCGCACCGGCCCGCGCCGCCGCCGCCTGCAAAGCGGAAATGCCGGGCTCGACGGTGATCTCAACGCCGCGCCAAGCCGGCGCCGCGACGCGCTCCAACAGCTCAAAGGCAAGCGCCGCCATGCCATAGATGCCCGCATCGCCGGAGGATACCAGCGCTACCTCGCGCCCCTCAGCCGCCAGATCGAGCGCGGCGCGCACACGTATTTCTTCTTCGCCGATGGCGAATTCATGCCGTCGCTTGTCTTTTGCTAGCGGCCCGGCGAGGTCGAGATAATCGCTAAAGCCGACCAAGTCGCTGGCCCGTGCCAAGGCTGCGCTGGCTGCCGGCGTGCGCCACGCTGCGGCACCGGGTCCAAGACCGACAATTGTGAGCCGCCCGAGGCCGCGGCCGAGTCCTTGCGGGTGGATGATGGCATCTGCCCGTGCGACGGCGCAGGTGGCGCGCGCGGATTTGGTCTTGGCGACGATCAACTTGGCGCCAGGACCAGCGCAAGCCAATGCAGCTGCTTCGGCCACGCCATGACAGCCGACGGCGCGAAACACGGTATCGGACGGATTGGCGAGGCGCGGCGTTTCGCGCTCCAACCGGGCAGCATCGAAAAACCGAAGCGGCAAACCGAAACGCCCAGCCAGTGCACGTAAGGCGGGCTCATCCATTTTGACATCAATCGATGCCAAGCAGGCAAGGGAAAGCGGGCTGAGGCCGGCGCTGCTGAGCACTTGATTCAGGAGCATCGCCACTTCCTCGGCTTCCGCGCCGCGCTCACAGCCGATGCCGACAGCCAATATTTGCGGACGGAGGATAATATCGGCCTCTGTGTCGGCCATATCGGAGACTGCCAGCGTGAGCGCCGCACCAGCTGTGAATCGTGCCGGCCCGTCATGCAGCCAATCGCCCAACTCGTGCGGGTCGTCGAGCGCCACAGCTTCGCCCGCCAGCAATGCCGCCGTTACTTTTTTTACGCCCGCACCGGGCTCGACGCGCCAGCCTTCAGGCGGATCGTCGAGGGCAAACCCTAAGTTGAGTTCACCCGCCGTGGTGATCGCCGCCGTGCCACCAAGCGCCTTGGCCAATTGCGCGGCCATGCGGTTGGCGCCCCTGTGGCCGCCAAGTAGCGGCACCGCATGGCTGCCGTCTTCGGCCAGAGCGATAACCGGCGGCTCGCTTTTTTTATCGCCAAGATGTGGCGCCAAGCAGCGAATGACGATGCCGGCGGCGGTGAGCGCGATGATCGGTCGCCCGGCGAGAAAAAGCGCGCCGAGATGCTGCGCGGTATCGTCGAAATGCACATCCGCTTGCGCCACCCGCTTGGCAAAGCCATGCAGCTCCGCCCCGGGGAACACTGCCACGGCGCGGCGCGCCGCTGCCAGCCCAGATGGCCCGAGCACGATAATTGCGGGCGCTAGGCGCTCAGCACTCATGTCCACGCCGCACCGCGCCGATGAACTAAAATCATGGAAAAATAAGGCGCCGGATCCGCGGCTTCGGAGAGTGGCAGGATGCGCTCGGCGGCCAGGCTAGCGCGCTCGATATAGCGCGCATGCGATTCAAGGCCGAGCTCCTGCAGCACGCGGCGCACCTTGGCGATATGCCGTCCGACCTTAACGATAGCCGCGGCATCGCAAGCTTCAAGCCGCGCTTTCAAAAGATCCTCGGCGAGCGGCGCGGGCAAAATGCTGAGTACGTCGTTGCGCGCGGCGAGCGGCATGCCCAACGCCGCCGCGCAGGCCATTGGCGAAGAAACACCCGGCACCACCTCGATGCAGTGCGCATCGGCCAAGCGCGCAAATAGATACATGAAGGAACCATAGAAAAACGGATCGCCTTCACAGAGTGTCGCGACATCACGCCCAGCCTCAAGATGAGTAGCGATTTCCTGCGCCGCGGCGGCGTAAACTTCTTCCGCCGGAAAACGAGCCGCATCGAGCGGCATACGGATAGCAATTTCAATTTGACCACCCGGCAGGTGCGGCGCGGCGATGGCGCGCGCCATGCTGTCACCCTCGATCGGCGCCGGATAGGCCAGCACCGGCGCCGCGCGCAAGATGCGGAGCGCCTTCAGGGTCAGCAATTCCGGATCGCCCGGCCCGACGCCAAGGCCGTATAGCGTGCCGCGCCGCGCGGTGCCGTCACTCATGTCAGCCGTCTTTCCATATCTCAATCCTTAGTCGCGGCCCATTGCGTCACCGGTGTCAGCGGACGCCACAGAGTGCGCGTACCGACGCCCTTTGCGCGCGAGATGTTGATACGCACCATGTTGCCGCCGAGCTCTTCGTACCAGCGTGACAACAATGCTTCGCTTTCAAGAGTGACGGCATTGGCCACCAACCGCCCGCCCGGCTTAAGCCGCGCCCAGCATGTCTCGACCATTCCCAGGACGGTCAAGCCGCCGCCGATGAATATCGCGTCGGGCGGCGGCAGCAATTCCGTCACGTCGGGGGCGGCGCCATGCACGGGCTTGAGGCCAGGCACGCCGAGCGCCGCCGCATTGCGGGCGATGCGCGCCACGCGCTCGGCATGGCGTTCGATGGCGATGGCTTCGGCGCCGCGCGCGCCGAGCATCCACTCGATGGCGACCGACCCCGCTCCGGCGCCAACATCCCACAGCATCGCGCCAGGTGAGGGCGCGAGAGCACTAAGGGTAAGCGTCCGCACCTCGCGCTTGGTGAGCTGGCCATCATTTTCGAAAGCGCGGTCGCGAAGGCCCGGCGCGCCAAAATAACGCTTGGCCCGGCTGCCGCCCTGGCAGGTGACGGCGATGCTGTTGAGATCGGCGATTTTCTGCGCCGGCCACGCATCAGCGCGCCCGTCGAGGCGTCGTTCCTTGGCGCCGGCCATATGCTCGAAGACGGTGATCTCGCTGGCGCCATAGCCGGCGGCGACAAGCTCAGCGGCAACGGCCGCCGGAGTGGTGCCGTCATGCGAGAGAATCACCAGGCGGTGGCCGGGTGCGAGGTAGGCGCGCAAGGTCTCGAGCGGCCGGCCATGTAACGTCAAGCATTCGACCTCTGCCACTGGCCACCGGAGGCGGGCACAGGCCAGGCTGAGCGCGCCAGCGGTGGGCAGGATCAGCATCTCTTCGGGCGCGAAATGACGCGCCAGCGTCACACCGATGCCGTAATGCATGGGATCACCTGTCGCCAGCACGACCACGCGTTTGCCACGATGGGCTGCGATATCGGCCATACTGTCGATCAGCGGCGTGCGCCAGGTCAGGCGTTCGGCGCCGGTGTCCGGGATCATGGCGAGATGGCGGTCACCGCCGAGCAGCACTTCGGCGCTATCTATCAAAGCGCGGAGCGCCGCCGGCAAAGCGTCGAGGCCGCCTTCGCCGAGCCCGATGACTGTCAACCAGAGTGTGGATACGGTCATGCCATGTCCTCCTCGATTGCTAGCGCATTGACGGCTGCGGCGGCGAGTGCGCTGCCACCGCGGCGACCACGCAGGGCGAGATAAGGCACGCCATATGCATTCGCGATCAATGCTTCTTTCGATTCTTCGGCGCCGATGAAGCCAGGTGGCGTGGCGATCACCAAGGCCGGCCGCGCCGTTTGCTCAGCCAATAATTCCAGCAAGCGGAATAGCGCCGTCGGCGCGTTACCGATGGCAACTATCGCGCCGGCCAATATCGGGCGCCATAATTCGACTGCTGCCGCCGAGCGTGTCGTGCCGGAAACGCGCGCACGCTCTGGGACACCGGCATCATTCAGCATGCAGATCACTTTATTTTTGACCGGAAGACGCCGTTCAGCGATGCCGTGCGCCACCATACTCACATCGGTCAGAATCGGTGCACCGGCTGCCAACGCCGCCCGGCCAGCAGCTCCCGCACCCTTTGAGAACGCCAGATCAGCGGGGAGGTCGACCATGCCACAGGCGTGAATCATTCTGAGCGCCATCGGCATGATGTCTGCCGGCAAAGCTGAGAGGTCAGCTTCGCGCCGGATAGCGGCGAAGGACAGCCGCGTAATCTCCGCCGGGTCGCGGACATAGTCATTCATGTTTGTCCGGGCCATGGCTGTGGTGATGCTGTTGGCCATGCGCGTGATCGGCCTGGTCACCGTCGATGCCGATGCCTTCGACATGATGGTGGTGGCCGACCTGCGCCGCGCCTTGGTCCTGCTCATAACCGATGATCTGCTCACGGTATTTGCACAATTGGCAATTCATCAGATTGTCACCACGCGGAATTTCATCGAGGCGCTCGAGAAAGGTATCGATGACCAACGGGTGGTCGTTGAGATAGCTCGATTTTATGATCTCGATATCGGGATGTTGTTCGGCCAGCATGTCGGCGGTGGCGTAGATGCGCTTCACCAAAACGCCTGTGAAGAGAAAATAGGGAAAGACGATGATGCGCTTAAAGCCCAGGCCGACGACGCGGCTGAGCGCGTCTGCCACCAGCGGGTGGGTGACGCCGGAATAGCAGGTCTCGGCCCAGCCGAACCCCATGCCTTCCCACAGCATGCGGGCGACCTTGGAGACGTTGGAATTGGCGTCGGGATCGTTGGTGCCGCGCCCGACCACCATCAGCAGGGTATCGGCGCGCGAGATCTCATCGCCGGCTGCGGCTTCGGCGGCTGCGATGCGTTCGCCCGCGGCACTCAACAGCTTGAGATCGATCGCCAGTTCGCGGCCATAGCGAATCGAGAAACCGTCATGGCGGGCGGCATAGTCATTGAGCACGGATGGTATATCGTTTTTGGCATGGCCGGCGGCGAACAGCATGCCGGGCACGGCAAGCACGTCAGTAGCGCCGGCAGCGCGCAAATCATCGAGCCGCTCGCTGATCGTCGGCCGCGCGAACTCGAGAAAACCATGCGCCACCTGGCGCCCAGGCAGATGGCGGGAAATATGCCCGGCCAGCGCCTCAAATTCCGAAATCGCCTGTACGTCACGGCTGCCATGGCCACACAAAAGAATGGCGGGTTGATTCATTACGCTGCTCTTTTCTTTGTTACGTTGACGGGTTGGTATCGCGCACCCATGCTCGCGCCATGCAATTCGCGGCGGATATTTGGGGTATCTGGCACCTGCCCTCGCTCGCCGGCCTCGATTGGGCGGCGGGGCCGGGCGGCGCCATCTTGCTGTTGATCGCGCTCGCCCTTGATTGGCTGATCGGCGACCCACGCTGGTTTCCCCATCCGGTGCGCCTGATGGGTGCCGCCACCGCGTTTCTCGACGCCCGCCTCAACCGCGCCAAACGAGGCGCCAGAGAGCGCATCATACGCGGCCTGTTGGCGGTGCTTGTTGTCCTGACCTTGAGCGCGCTGACGGGATGGGCAGTGGCCAATTTCATCGGCGCGCTGCAGTTTGGCTGGATTGCCGAGTTGGCACTGGTGACCCTGCTGGTCGCCCAGCGCGGCATGGTGAGCCACACCCTTCGCGTTATCCGCGCCCTTAAGCGCGACGGCGTGGTAGGCGGGCGCAAAGCGGTTGCCAAGATCGTCGGCCGCGAAACCGCTGAATTGGACGAACCTGGAGTTGCCCGCGCGGCTATTGAGAGCTGCGCCGAAAGCTATTCCGACGGCGTCATTGCGCCGATATTCTGGTATCTCCTGCTCGGCCTGCCGGGCCTGATGGCCTATAAGGCTATCAACACCATGGACAGCATGATCGGCCATAGGAGCGAGCGCTATGCGGCGTTCGGCATGGTCGCCGCGCGCCTCGACGATGCGCTGAACTGGCTGCCGGCGCGAATTTCCGGCGCGCTGATTGTGTGTGCCGCGCTGTTCGTACCGGGCGCCGCACCGGGCAAAGCGCTGCGCATCATGCTGCGCGATGCGCGCAAGCATGTCTCGCCCAATGCCGGCTGGCCGGAAGCGGCGAGCGCCGGCGCGCTCGACCTGGCGCTCCTGGGGCCGCGGCGCTATGCCGGCGGCGATGCCAAGGCCGATTGGCTGGGCGACGGGCGCGCCCGCGCCACGCTGGCCGATATCCGCCGCATGCTGGCGCTCTTTGGTGTGGCGTGTTTTTTGGCGGCCGGGCTGGTGGCGCTGATCGCGCTGCTGATCCAGGCCCGCTGAGTTGATGTCACCTGGCACGAGCGATCTCCAACAGTCGATCAAGGTCGAGCGCGTCTTCGAGATGGCGAGCCAGCGTATCGAGCGTTTCTTCGACGCTTGAATCCCAATCGATGCCACTGCACTGACGCTGCGCGAGGCGACTCAAGAAAGCATGACGGAAGCCATCGGCGGCGAACAGGCCATGGACGTAGCTGCCCGAAACTTTGCCGCCGCGGGAGCACGCACCCTCCTGGCCGTGCGCCAGTTCGAGCATTGGGCGCGCGCGGTCCGGCCCTGCGGTTGTGCCCATATGCATTTCATAGCCGCGCACCGTTTCGCCACTTTCAAGCTCGCGGCCGGTCACGGCTTCAAGTCGCTTTTCTCCCGCCAGTTTGGTTGTCACATCCAAATGACCGAGCCCTTCGGACGATCCTGCCACGCCGTCGACCCCGTCTGGATCGTCGATGCTGTGGCCGAGCATTTGATAGCCACCACAAAGGCCCAACACGCTGCCGCCGCGCCGAAGATGCGCCTGGATGTCGATATCCCAGCCCTGGGCGCGGAGCTGCGCCAGATCGGCGCGCGTCGATTTGGAGCCCGGCAGCAGCACCAGGTCGGCATCGCCCGGCAGCGCTCGGCCCGGCTCAACGATCACCAAATCGACATCGGGCTCGGCGCGCAAGGGATCGAGATCGTCGAAATTGGCGATGCGCGCGAAGCGCGGCACGACAATGCGGATCGCGCGCACGCCGTCCGGCACAAGCCGCGTGCCGGCGCCGTCGAGGCTGACGGCATCTTCCGCCGGCAGCATATTGGCCGCTTCAAAATAGGGTACGATGCCGAGGCATGGCGCGCCTAGGCCTGCTTCGATCACCGGCACGGCGTCGTCGAAAAGACTGGGATCGCCGCGGAATTTGTTGATCGCAAATCCTTTCACCAAGGCGCGCTCGTCCGCTTCGAGCAGCGCAGCGGTGCCTATCAGGCTGGCGATGACGCCGCCGCGTTCGATATCTCCGATCAGCGCCACCGGCACATTGGCCGCTAGAGCGAAGCCCATATTGGCGATATCCCCCTGGCGGAGATTAACCTCCGCCGGGCTGCCGGCGCCTTCTACCAACACGATATCGGCCTCACGCGAAAGGCGCTCAAAGCTTTCCAGCACGGCCGGCATGAGGCGCGGTTTCAGCGCATGGTAGGCGCGCGCATCGGCCCTGCCGCTGACCTTACCCTGGACAATTACCTGGGCGCCGGTTTCGCTTTCCGGCTTGAGCAGCACCGGGTTCATATCGCTGGTCGGCGGAACGCCGGCTGCGCGCGCCTGCAACGCCTGAGCACGGCCAATCTCGGCGCCCGATTCCGTCACCGCCGCATTGTTCGACATGTTCTGCGCTTTAAACGGACGCACGGCGAGGCCGCGCGCCGCAAAAGCGCGACAGAGGCCGGCCACCAATAGCGATTTACCGACATGGGAGCCAGTGCCTTGCAGCATGAGCGAGGGGGTGCGCACTGACATCAAATTTTCAAAACTCGATACCGGTCTGCGCTTTCACGCCGGCCTTGAAATGATGTTTGACCTCCAGCATTTCGGTCACCAGATCGGCGGCCTCGATCAATTCATCCTTGGCGTTGCGCCCGGTGACGACAATATGGAGGCCGTCGCGCCGCGCTGCCAGCGCCGGCACGATCTCCGCCAGCGGCAAATAATCGTAGCGCAGCACAATATTGAGCTCATCGAGCAAGATAAGATCGTAGCTTTCATCGGCCATCATCTCCTGCGCCACCTGCCACGCCGCCTTGGCGGCGGCGATATCGCGCTGGCGGTCCTGGGTATCCCAAGTAAAGCCCTCGCCCATCGTGCGGATCGTTACGCGTTCGGGAAAATGCTCGAGAATATCGCGCTCGCCGGTTTGCCATTTGCCTTTGACGAATTGCACCACGCCGACTCGCATGCCATTACCCATGGCGCGTATGGCAAGGCCGAACGCCGCCGTCGATTTGCCTTTGCCTTTACCGGTGTGGACCATCAGCAGGCCTTTTTCTTTGGTCTTGGTGGCCAACATGCGATCGCGCGCGGCCTTGCGCTTGGCCATACGATCGGCGTGATGGCTGTCGCGCTCGGCTTCGGTCATTTGCTTTTTCGTGCTCATTGCGCCGCCTCTCCATATGTCGCTTGGCTCAGACTACCCAAGAGATCATGCGCCCGATTAGAGCGCGGCTTCCACAGGCCGCGGCGAAGCGCTTCACCCAACCGTGCCGCCGTCTCCGCCAGCGCCGCCGGATTGGCCTCGGCCATAAATTCGCGCACGTCGTCGTCGGCGATATAGGCGTCAAACACGGCGTCGAAATGGTGATCCTTGACCGCACCAGTGGTGGCCGCAAAGGCGAACAGATAATCCACCGTGGCGGCGATTTCGAAGGCGCCTTTATAGCCGTGCCGCATAACGCCCGCGAGCCATTTAGGATTGACCGCACGGGCACGCACGACGCGGCCGATTTCATCTTCGAGGGTGCGGATTTTCGGGTTCTCGGGCAGCGAATGGTCGTTGTGATAGCTCACCGGTGCCCGGCCCGACAGTGCCGTCACTGCCGCCGCGAGGCCGCCTTCGAACTGATAATAATCGTCGCTGTCCAGGAGGTCATGCTCGCGGTTGTCCTGGTTTTGCACCACCGCTTCGACGACGCTCAGGCGACGCTCAAAATCGGCGCGCCCGGCCTCGCCTTCGCGGCCGGCACCATAAGCCCAGCCGCCCCAGGCGAGATAGGCATCGGCCAAATCCTCCGGCCCCTGCCAACCGCCTTCGTCAATCAAAGCCTGCAGGCCGGCGCCATAGGCGCCTGGCTTGGAGCCGAACACCCGCCAACCGGCGCGCCGCGCCGCGTCTTCCGCGGATTCACCGGCCGCCATTAAGGCCGATGTTTCGCGCGCCACATCGGCGGCGAGTGGATTGTCTTCAGCGCTTTCGTCCAGTGCCGCCACCGCGCGCACCGCCGAATCGAAAAGATCGATTAGAGCGGGAAAGGCATCGCGGAAAAATCCGGAAATGCGCAGGGTCACGTCGACGCGCGGGCGATCAATGAGCGATAGCGGCAGGATTTCAAAACCAATCACACGCCCGCTCGCCGTATCCCATTGTGGCCGCACGCCGAGGAGGGCCAGAGCTTGCGCGATATCATCGCCGCCAGTGCGCATGTTGGACGTGCCCCAAGCGCTGAGCGCCATGCGGCGCGGCCAATCGCCATGGCGCTGAGCATGATACTCGACCAGGCGCTGAGCCGATTTCCAGCCCAATTGCCAGGCCGCCGGCGTCGGCACGGCGCGGGTATCGAGCGAATAGAAATTGCGCCCGGTGGGAAGGACCTCGGGCCGGCCGCGGCTCGGCGCGCCGGACGGCCCTGGCATCACGAAGCGCCCGGCAAGGCCGCGTGCCACGCCGGCCATTTCGCCCGTCCCGCTGGCATCGAGGGCCGGCGCGATGCGCTCGTGCACCTCCTGCAACACAGCCCGGGTACGCCGCCAACCCGCCGCCGCAGCGCGCTCACCGGAAATTAACGCAAGCGCCAGAGCTTCCAACCGCTCGACGCTATCGCCATGGCTGCGCCACGCATCGGGGCCATCCAACACATCCGGGCGCGCGCCTTCCCACGGCGCCGCCATGTCGCAATCGAGCGGATCGAAATCAAGACCGAGATCAGCGGCCAGCGCGCGCGTCAACGACGCTTCGCTGGCGCCGGTTCCACGCGGGCTCCGCGCAATAGCCAACAGCAGATCGCTGCGCAATTCGCCTTCCGGCGACGCGCCGAAAATATGCAAGCCGTTGCGAATCTGCATTTCTTTTAGTTCGCACATGTAGCCATCGAGCTTGGTCAAGGCTTGGGCGCGGCCATCGTCGGGTACGATGCCGCAATCCAGGTCAATGCCTTCGCTCCGCGCCAGCTCCAGGATACGTTCGGCCAGCGGGGTGCAGCGGCGCGGGTCGAGTTGGCTGGCTTCATAAAATTCATCGACCAGCGCTTCCAATTCACGCAACGGCCCATAGCTTTCGGCCCGGCTGAGGGGCGGTGTCAGATGATCGACGATCACTGCGGCGCTGCGCCGCTTAGCCTGGCTGCCCTCACCCGGATCGTTGACGATGAATGGATAGATATGAGGCAACGGTCCGAGCGCGGCCTCTGGGAAGCAGCCGGCGGAAAGCGCCAAGGCTTTGCCCGGCAGCCATTCGAGATTTCCATGTTTGCCAAGATGGAGCACCGCATGAACATCGACCGAACGGCGCAGCCAGGCATAGAACGCAAGATAGCCGTGCGGCGGCGGCAGGTCGGGATCATGATAGCTCGCGGCGGGATCGATGTTGTAGCCGCGCGCCGGCTGGATCGCCACGCTCACATTACCGAACGACAGCACCGGTAGGACGAAGGAATCTTCCTCCGGGCGAAAGAAAGGATCGGATTCCGCTGCGCCCCAACGCTCGGAGACACGGGTCTGCGCATGGCTATCTAAATCTGAGAAAAAACCGCGGTACGCGTCCAGGCTGAGCAGCGCGCCGCCCGATGGTTTGGCGGAAGCTGATATGGCATTGGTCGGGCCGGCTTGTAGCGCCGCCATGAGCGCCGCGCCGTCGGCCGGGAGCCCTTCCAAACTATAACCTTCGGCCTGCAAGGCGATGAGCAAACGCACTGCGCTTGCCGGCGTGTCGAGACCGACGCCGTTGCCGATGCGGCCATCTTTATTGGGATAGTTGGCCAGCACCACGCAGACGCGGCGCTCGCTTGTGGCGGTCCTGGCCAAGCGCGCCCAATTCTTCGCCAGTTGAGCAACAAAATCGATGCGGTCGGCGCGCGGCGTGTGGGCGACAATACCGCATTGAGTCGCGGCATCGAAGCTGCGTTCGCTCTTGAACGAAACGGCACGGGTCAGGATGCGGCCATCGACTTCGGGAAGAGCGACATTCATCGCGATATCGCGTGCCGAGAGCCCGCGCGTGCCCGCCGCCCAGGCGGCTTCCGTTCCACCGGCCAACACCACTTGCAGCACGGGTGCGCCCGAACGGTCAAGCGGGCTCGCTTCGACGGCGCCGGGGCGTGACACGGAAAAGCCGGTGGCGTTGAGGATGATGTCGGGCCGCGATGCGTCGAGCACACTTTCGGCAAAGCGTGCAGACGGCGGATCCTTCAGGCTGGAGACAAACAACCCGACAGCGGCCAGCCCTTCTTTCTCTAGCGCCACAATCAGATCGTCGACTGGCGCGGTGTCCGCCGCCTGAACCAGGGCACGGTAAAACAGCACCAGTGCGAGCGGACGATCTTCGCGCCTTTGCGCCGCTGTGATCTCGTCGAGATCGACTTGCAACGCACCCGGCCGATACAGCCCAGCGCGGGCCAATGGCGCCGGCTCGCGCCAGACCGTGGCATCACCGATTAGATCAGCGCCATAGCGCAGACATTCGGCCGCGTTCTCGAGGCCGCCATGGACGCAATAGCGCCACAGCCGCTCGCAGGATTCCGGCGACAGAGTCGCGCGTCGGGTCAACTCGCTATCCGGCTTGTCGTCGCCAGGCAGGAGCGCCAGGGCGATATTCTTGTCGTGGCACAGCTGCGCCAGTCGCTCGACGCCATAGGGCCAATAGCTCTCTCCGCCGAGCACCCGGACAATGACAAGACGCGCGCCCGAGACCGTAGCGTCCAACCAATTATCGACTGACAAATTGTGGCCGAGATTCATCAAATTGGCGAGACGCAAGCTGGGCGCACCGTCGCCGAGAGAGGCGTGGGCACGCGCCAGGCAGGCGAGTTCCGTATCGGCGGCGGAAGCAAAAACGATGTCGGCCGGGCTCTGGCCGAGATCGACCGCCTCGTTGCCATCGGCAATGCCGCCCGGTTGCGCCGCCAGCAGATGCATACGCCGATCCTTAGACGCTGCCGAGCGCGGCGCTGATAGCAGTGCGGTCAAGCGGGCTTAGGCCGATCACCACAAGACGGCTTTCGCGTACTTCGTCGGGCTGCCAATCGCGGTCGAAATAGCGCCCGACACGGCTGCCCACCGCCTGAATCACATGGCGCCGGCGCTTGCCCGGCACATCGACAAAGCCCTTGATGCGCAAAATATCATGCGTCTCGATAGCAGCCACCAAGCGGATTTCCAGCGCATCTGGGTCGGCCACGGGACCGAGGTCAAGAATGAAGCTGTCGAACTCGTCATGGTCATGCTCGCCGTCAAATTCATCATGGTGCGAGGGGCGCGCCGCCAAATCGTCTTCGGCCGCCGCAGCCAATCCCAACAGGATATCAGCGTCGATGCGGGCCTGCTCGGCTTCGACCATTTTTACGCCGGGGCGCAATTCTCCGGCCAGCAGCGCGCGGGTGCGAGTGCGTTCATCCTCATCAAGTTGGTCCACCTTGTTGAGCACCACCAGATCGGCGCAGGCCAACTGATCCTCGAAGACTTCTTCAAGAGGGCTTTCGTGGTCGAGCGCATCATCTGCCTCGCGCTGTGCTTGCAGTGCCGCCGGATCGGACGCAAAGCGGCCAGCCAAAACGGCCGGGCCATCGACCACAGCGATCACGCCATCGACGGTCACCCGGTTGCGGATTTCCGGCCAATTGAAGGCAGCGACGAGCGGCTTGGGCAAAGCCAGGCCTGAGGTCTCGATGACGATATGCTCCGGGGCGGGGTCGCGCGCCAGCAAGGCCTCGATAGTGGGCACGAAATCGTCTGCCACAGTGCAGCAAATGCAGCCATTGGCGAGCTCGATAATTTCGCCTTCCGCACAGGCGTCGTCGCCGCAGCCGCGCAATAACGATTCGTCAATGCCGAGATCACCGAATTCATTGATGATCAGCGCAATGCGCCGGCCGTTCGCCGTCTCCAGCACATGGCGGATCAGGCTGGTTTTTCCGGCGCCCAAAAACCCGGAAATAACAGTGGTCGGAATCTTACGGTTAGCCATGTGGGGGTTGGTCATGTTTGTCCTATTCACGGTTGTCGGTTTGGGGGCCGGCGCCGAGGCGGCGCCAACCCGTGCCTTCATGGCCAAACTCATGGCTTTCCGGATGAAATATCTCGGCCAGTATTTCCGCCGATTCCACGAGCCTTGGTCCCGGGCGGTTGAAATAGGCATTGCCGTCGACGGCATAGGCCCGACCGTTGCGAACGGCGGGCAGCGCCGCCCAGGCGGGTCCCTGCAACAGCTGCTCGGCCTCTTCGGCGGTTTTCGCCAAGTCATAGCCGCACGGCATGAAAATCAGGATATCGGGCTCGACGGCGCGCAAATCGTCGAATTCAAGCCGCGGCGAATGTTTGCCGGCGTCGCCGAACAAATTGTTACCGCCGGCGATGGCGACAAGTTCGGGCAGCCAGTTTCCCGCTGCCATAAGAGGATCGCACCATTCGATGGTGGCGACAGATGGCGGCGTGGCGGATACGCCCATGCCCACAGCCGCGATGCGTGCGATGCGACCGGTTAGCGTGCGGCAAAACGCATCGGCATCCACGCCAAAGGCGCGGCCGGTTTGGCGGATGCTAGCCCACACCTCGCCAAGGCGGAGAGGATTGACCGAGACGATCTCGACAGAGCTGCCGATATCCTCGGCAAGCGCCGCTTCGACATCTTTAAGACTAACCGCGCAGACTTCGCATTGATCCTGGGTCACGATATGGGTTGGCCGCAGCGCGCGCAGCATGTCTCTATCGAGTTCGTAAATGCTGGCCGCACGGCCGAGAAATTCAGAAACTTGGCGGTCGATTTCAGCGCTACTTCCGTCCAACGCCAGACGCGGTCGGGTGCAGACGGGCAGCTCCTCCACATCGGGCGGCCAATCACATTCGTGCGACCGCCCGACCAGTTGCGCGCCGAGGCCGAGGGCCGCGACGATTTCTGTCGCGCTCGGCAACAGAGTGACGATGCGAAGTTCGGCTGGGCTCACGGTTTTAGCCTAAGCGGCAGGCCGGCAGCGATGAACACCGCTTCGTCGACGGCGGCGGCCACCGCCTGATTGAGGCGCCCGGCATGGTCGCGAAATTCGCGGCCGAGGGGATATTCGGGAACGATGCCAAGGCCGACCTCATTCGACACCAGTACCGCGCGCCCCTCCAGGCGCGGCAAGGCGCGGACAAGCCGGCTGGTTTCCGCCGCGATATCGCGCGACGCTGCCATTAAATTGCTCAGCCACAGGGTCAGGCAATCGACCAGCACAGCACCGGCCGGGCGGCAATGAAGCTCCAGCGCGGCTACCAGATCGAGCGGTTGCTCGATGGTTTGCCAGGCGGCGCCGCGGCGCGCCTGATGCTCAGCGATGCGCGCCGCCATTTCCGCGTCACCGACCTCGGCCGTAGCGATGTATATGCGGGTTCCGCCATGCGCAGCCAACAGCTCTTCGGCATAGCGGCTCTTGCCTGAGCGCGCGCCGCCGATCACCAAGGTTGTACGTGCCGTGTCCGTCGAAAGCGGCATCATCCTCCCTCCGAGGACCGTTCCGGGGCGACGCCGAGGAGGTCTCCTGGCTTTGGGTCAAAGGTTGGCCCCCCGCCTTCCCAGCAGCGTTTGCTGCCAGTGGCGCGCACAGGATCGCTCCCGCACAAAAGGGGACTACCTCGCCGTATACAGTTGCGGGGGCAGCGCCGGCCTGACGCTCCAAACTGGAGCGGGTCACCGGCTTCCCTGACTCAGCGTCTTGGAGGGAAAACTACTCCATGCGGGGCGCTTTTACTAGGCGGCAGATTGACGCCGATCACACACCAATCCTGACGCCCGTCAGCGCCGTGGAAACAGTCGATTCGAGTGATCGAAAGATTATCGATGGTGAAGGAAAGCGCTTGATTCGGTGCGATGCCGAGCGCGTGGCCGAGCGCCGCCCGGATCGAGCCGCCATGCGCGACGGCGACGATATCACGCCCGACATGGTGTGTGCTCAGGCGCGAGATCGTTTTTGACACACGCGTCATGACGCCGGCAAAACTTTCGCCGTTGGGCGCGGCGAAATCCGCCGGCGCGATCCAAAAGGGATGATCCGCCCCCGCCCGCTCAGCCTCGACCTCAGCGTAACTCAAGCCCTGCCAATCGCCGAAACTCTGCTCCGCCAGGTCTTCCTCGATCAGTGGCTTATCCGCCACATGGCCGGCTTCAACAATGGCGTTCGCGGTCTGGTGGGTGCGCTGTAAATGGCTAGCTATCCAAAGCGCGCCTTCTGGTAATTGCTCGGCCAAGCCTTTGAAGGCTTCGCCGTCTTCGGTGTTAGCCGGCACATCGGACGAGCCGTAGAGCCGGCCATGATGGGTGGTGACCGGCGCGTGGCGCACCCACCACCAACTTGTGACTGGAAGATCGCTCAATGCATTCATCTGATTGCCGCCAATGCGAGAAGAAAAAGGAGTTCGGAAATTTGCTGCGTGCCGCCGAGGACATCGCCGGAATGCCCGCCGATCTGCCGGCGCGCCAACAGCCCAACGGCGACGACGCCGAGGGCCGCAATGAGAAGCGCCACCAATCCCGACCAGGTGAGCAGGAGGACCGAAAGAATGGCAGCGATGGTGATGCCGGTCCACACATGTTCGCTGGACGGACGCCCGGCGTCGGCGCCGAGGCCATCTGAACGCGCCGCTGGCAGCCAGCGCATCATTGCCGGCATCGCCGCGCGCGACGCGGCGGCGGCACATATAAGCCCCGACATGACGACGCCGATATCACGCAAATCCGCAACAGCGCCAACCTTCGCCGCCAGCACCATGACCAGCGCGATCACACCATACGCGCCGATACGGCTGTCGCGCATGATGGCAAGTTTCTTTTCAACCGTCTGCCCGCCGCCGAAACCGTCCGCCATATCGGCGAGGCCATCTTCATGCAGGGCACCGGTCATCAGCGCCAACAACGCGACAGCGATGACACCTGCGACCAGGGCCGGCAGGCCAACGCCGGTGGCGATGGCAAAGGCAAAGCCGGCGGCGATGCCCAACAGAGCGCCGATCAGCGGGAAGGCGCGAACCGCGCGGCCCAAGGGCTTGGGCGCGGATGCCTCCTGATCTTCATCTTCGGCCTCGTCGAAAAAATCCGGCTCGGCCGGCTCGGGCGCGCGCGGCAACGGCAGGCGAGTCAGGAAACGCAGCGCGCTCTGAATATCCTGCCACCAGGCGCGCGCGGAAAAAAATACCCGGCGCTCAAATTTTCCTTCGGGCTCCGAATCGAAAGGCATTCCCGCTTGCCTCCGGCTTAGTTGTATGGGAGTGCTCGCCACCGGTTATAGGACAGCCGGGGCGGTGCGCCAAGCACGCTCGCACGGCGCACAAGTAAAAGGCAAACCAGGTGAATGACGCTGTCAAATCCGGATCGGAGCTGCGCCGGCTCATAGAAAATGCGCCACCTGCCGACCAAGAGGCGTTGCGAGCGGCAAGGGCGCACCAGGCAGTGCTAACCAAGCCTGCCGGCGCGCTCGGCCGATTGGAGGAAATCGCCGAATGGCTTGCTGCCTGGCAGGGCCGCCACCCGCCTCGCGCCGCACGCGTTCAAATCATCGTCTTCGCCGCTAACCACGGTATTGCCGCGCGCGGTGTCTCAGCCTATCCGAGCACCGTGACGGCGCAGATGGTGGCTAATTTCGCCGCCGGCGGCGCCGCGATCAATCAGCTCAGCGGCTGGCTTGGCGCCTCTCTTCAAGTAATACCCCTGGCCCTTGACACACCGACTGGCGACATCACGCGAGAGGCCGCAATGGACGAAGACGCATGTCTGGCGGCGTGGTGCGCCGGCATGACGGCGCTCGACGGGGAGGCTGATCTGGTCTGCCTCGGCGAAATGGGGATAGGCAATACGACCATTGCCGCGGCCCTGTCGGCGGCTCTCTTCGGCGGTGATGGCGGCGATTGGGCCGGCCGAGGAACTGGAATCGACGACGCCAGTTTGGCCCGCAAGATCGCTGCTATTGATGATGCGCTGAGCCATCACGGCGCCGCCTTGGCCGATCCGCTAGAAGCGCTGCGGCGGCTTGGCGGACGCGAATTCGCAGCCATCGCCGGTGCCACTCTTGCCGCCCGCCACGCCCGGGTTCCGGTGCTGCTCGATGGCTTTGCCTGCAGCGCCGCCGCCGCCACGCTCTATGCTGTTAACCCGAGCGCGCTCGATCATTGCCTGGTCGCCCATAATTCGGTCGAGCCCGGCCACGCTCGTTTGCTCAAAAAAATTGACCAACAGCCGCTGCTCGATTTTTCCTTGCGCCTGGGAGAAGGTTCGGGGGCCGCCCTTGCGGCAGGGATGGTACGCGCGGCAGCGGCGATCCATACCGGCATGGCGACCTTCGCTAGCGCCGGTGTGAGCGGCCCGGCGGACTAGCTACTCACCGATCTGGTGCAACAGTCCGCGCTTTCGCGCCGAATGGAGAAAAGCCATGAAAGCGGCCACACCGAGCGCCATGTAGAGCGCGTTCAGGGCCATAGCACGCCACAACAAATCGTAACGGAACACGCCGTCAAACAACACTGAGCGCATGCCCTCGAACACCAGCGCCGAAGGCAGCGCCTCGGCAACAGGTTTGAGCCAGTCGGGCAGAATCTCCAGGGGATAGTAAATGCAGCTCACCGGCGCGAAGGCGAAGATCATGAACCAGGCGAGGCTTTCGGCGCCGAGGCCAAAGCGCAGTACCAGTCCACATACAACGAGCCCAACCGCCCAGCCCATGAAGATGAGATTAAAAAAGAACGCGATGAGCGGCAGACCGAGGTCGAAGATCGAAAAATGATAGAGCAAAATGGCGAAACCCACCGCGCTTCCCATACCGATCAGCGTGCGCAGCAAACTGATCATCATCAGCGCCACGATCAATTCCCATGGTCGAAGCGGGCTGGAGAATAGGTGGCCGAGATTGCGCGACCACATTTCTTCGATGAACACCAGCGAGAGACCGAGCTGGCCGCGGAACAGGACATCCCACAATATGACACCGGCTAGCAGGACGCCGCTTGCCTGAGCAACCCACGAGCTGTTGGTGAGCAGGAATTGCGAGACCAGCCCCCACAGGATCATTTGCACGGTCGGCCAGTACATCAGCTCCAAAAGCCGCGGCCAGGAGGTTCTCAGGAGATAAAGATGGCGCAGTGCCATGGCGCCGATTCTACCGGCTGAAGCGCGTACGGCTCCGGGCCGTCGCGGGAGCGTGCTCATCACGATACCGCGTCCTTATTATGCGACGCCGCGTTCTTCGGCTGCGCCCCAGCGTCCGGGCGCTCACGGGCGATGTCGAGAAAGACTTCTTCCAGGCTTTCACGGCCATAGCGCGCGATCAAATCATTCGGGCTGCCGCTGTCCACCAAGCTGCCCCGGCGCAGCATCAAGACGTGACCGCACAGACGTTCGACCTCGGCCATATTGTGCGATGCCAACAAGATGGTAGCACCGCTCTTTGCCCGCCATCGCTCGAGATAGCTGCGCACCCAATCGGCGCTGTCCGGATCGAGCGATGCGGTGGGCTCGTCCAGCAACAGCAATTCAGGATCATTGATCAGCGCCTTGGCCAAGGCGACTCGGGTACGCTGTCCGGCCGAAAGCTTGCCGACCGGACGCTTCAGAAAATCGACAATGTCCAAATCCTCGGCCAATTGCTGAATGCGCGCGCGCACACCAACAACACCGTATATACGGGCATAGACAGTCAAATTCTCTCTCACCGTCAGGCGGTGCGGCAGGTCGACATAGGGCGAGGAGAAATTCATGCGCGCCAACAAACGATAACGGTTGCGCGCAAAATCCTCGCCGAAGATGCGAA